>JAOZSB010000459.1 GCA_029939895.1 Desulfobacterales bacterium | reverse complement strand
GGATCAGTTGAAAAAAAGTCCCCTTGAATCCAATTGACTTTCATGTGAGGATTATATATTTTTGGAAAATAAATAATCTGCCAGTAACAGCAAATATAATCGACACAGGGAAAACCGATTCAATCAAAAATGACTAAAGCAAATACCAATAAAATATTCATAGTCGTGATCCTTATGGGGATATTGCCAAGGTTGAGGCATTATCTTGCAGGTCTTTCTCTTTGGAACGATGAGGCAGCCCTGGCAATTAACCTTATTGAAAGGGACTGGGTCGGGATGCTTGCTCCCTTCGACAATGGTCAGGTTCTGCCCATAGGATTGGCACTCCTGGAAAAGTGTATGATTTCTCTGTTTGGCATTTCAGAACTTTCCCTGAGGTTTATTCCCTTTGTTGCAGCCATTGCAGGGCTTTTTCTTTGCTATAGGTTTTTAGAAGAAGCAGCAGGGAAAGCTGTCGCTCTCCTGTGCACAGCTCAGTTGGCGTTTACAAAGGAGGCAATCTACTATGCATACGATGTTAAGCAATACTCCACTGACTTTTTTCTGGCCATTGCGATTCTTTGGTTTGGATGGCGGGTCATTGAAAGCAACAGACAAAAGTCGCTTCTGCTGCTTTTTATCATCTTTGGTGCTTTGACAGTATGGCTGTCATTTCCAGCAGCTTTTATGCTTTTTGGGGCAGGCACGGTGATACTTATTATTGGTGTCAGGGAAAAGGACTGGCAGTTTTTTTCACTGGCGTTTTTCGGGTGCATTTCCTGGGCAGCTCTTTTCCTGGTACATATTAAAGCTCTGTCCAGCCATCTTAGCAATAATCCGCTTTTGAATATGTGGGAACATTATTTTCTTCCTCTTTTTCCGAGCCAATGGCACAGGATTGGCCCGTTCCTGGCAGAGTTGCCAAGAATTTTCCGTGACCCCCTGTGGACAGGGATTCCATTGCTGTCTCTTATATTTTTCATCCTCGGCTGCGTTGTGCTGTGGAAAAAGCAGAAAGCTCTTTTGGGTCTTGTCGTTTTACCGCTTATAGCAAATCTCATTGCATCAGGTTTTTACACATATCCCTTTGGGGGCCGTGTTCTGCAATATGGTGTTGTTATCCTTTTTATTCCAATAGCATATTTTTTCGCATGGGCATGGGGGCAGGCCGGGGAAAACAGGAAATGGGCAAAAGTACTTATAGTAATTTTTGTTGCAGTAAACCTGGCCGAGCCATCGGTGCATGTTGTCAAGCATCTGGTTTTCCCGAATGAATTTGAGGAGCTTGGGCCTGTTGCGGAATTTGTGCAGGACAACATGGAGGAATCTGATGTTGTCTATATCTTCGGGGGAAGTAAATATCCCTGGTATTATTATCGTCACCGGCTTGATTTTTATCCGAAAAATGAGATTGTAGGAAAGGTGATAATTCACGCGCCCCATGACAGGGTAATCCCGGATTTGCGCCAGGAAGCAAATTCACTTAAAGATCATAAAAGGTTCTGGGCAGTTTTCGCCCATGCCAAATTTTTTAACGGCCTTGATAATGAGTCCATAATGCTTCAGGAGATTACTGCCTTTGCAGAAAAAACTAAAAGTATTCACCGGACCGGGGCATCAGCATACCTGTTTCAAACTCCTTCACAAGAGAAAAAATAGACAATCAAAATTTAAAAAAGATCAATATTGATCCCTATTTGGGATTTTTAATTGACACATTCATTTCATGATGATACTTTCAAAAATATCTATCTGAATAATACTATTGTTTTTACTGTGACTGGGAGCCATTTGACTTCCAGTATTCTCTTTTACTTTTTCTACTAAAAAGGAGTTCTACTATGCGCGTTATGAAGAAATCACTTATTCTTACGATGATTGCTGTATTTGTTGTGTCGATTGGCTCTGCCCTCGCAGCAGATGTTTCCTTGAATGTCCTTGAGTGGGAAGGCTACATCAGCCCGTTTAAAGATGAATTTATTGCCCATGCCAAGAAAAAGGGCATGGACGTGGATTTGGTATTTGTAACACCGTATATCACTACTCCAGAGGATATTTTTGTGAGGATGCGTTCAAAAAAAGCCGATGTTGTAACGCCTACGAATAACTATTACAAGGGCAAAAAATCACAGTTGCTCAAGATTCTGTGCCCAATAGATTATAGTAAACTGCCCAATTACACAAAAGTTCTTCAATCGTTGAGAGAAGCAAAATATGACGAACTCAAGGGTGCAAAATATTCAGTTCCTTTGCTCGGTGGCAGCTACGGCCTTGCCTACAATGCCAATACCGTCAAAGTTGCACCAGATTCATGGGAAATACTCTGGGCAGATTCAAGCAAGGGTAAGTTTGCAGTAACCAAGGATCAGTACGCAGCAAACCTTTATATTACCCAGCTTGTAAGTGGTGTTAAGCCGGAACTTTTTTATGACATTGATAAGTCCAAGATGGATAAAGCAAAAATTCAAGCCAAGCTCGATGCGCTGGTTAAAAACGCTGGTTCATTCTGGGGCGGAGTGGCTGATGCAGAGGCCATGAAAAATCTTGACTATGTTACAACATACTGGTTTGCAGTTGCAGAAGCAAACGGCAAGGGACAGAACTGGAAGATGGCCAGCCCCAAAGAGGGCCAGACAGTATGGCTCGACACAATGGCTATTGGTGGTCACGTCAAGGGTGATGCCAAAAAACTTGAAGCTGCACACATGCTTCTTGACTTCATGATTTCCGATGCAATCCAGAAACGTCTGCTGGAAATGTATGGTTCGGTTATGGTAAATGCTGACCTGGCAAAGCAATATTCTCCTGAAGAAGCAAAGGCCAAAAGTATTGGCGATGCTTCCTTTTTTAAGGAAGAATTCCTGTGGCAGCCCCTGACTACACGGACACAAAATACTTACAAAAAGATGTGGGATAAAGCTATGAAGAAAAGGTAGTAGCCGTCTCAAAATTGATTTTTCCCTGGCCCTGCAGAAGCGTGTCTCTGCAGGGCTTTTTATTTCTGGTTTGCAGCCCCTGGGGTAAAAACTGATACCATGGGAAAAATATGGAATTGTTGTGGGATGTCTGGCCTGAAGGATGAGTTGTTTTAGTAAGGGTTTAAAATAACAGGTGAAAATTTTTCGGTAAAAAAATCAAAATAGCAGTAGTATGTTTCTATTTAATTTTGTATGGTATTAGTCAATGGGAATTTTAATATTGATGTTATTTAATTGGAAAATTATGCTATGTTCTTGGCTTAGTAAGTGTTTGAGAATAGCAGGTGATTTCGACTAGTTTTTTTTTGTTGAGGT
>JAOZSB010000458.1 GCA_029939895.1 Desulfobacterales bacterium | reverse complement strand
AGACAAAAGAATATAGCCACCAATCATGTGATCCAGTGCAAAATATAAGACTGAATAAATTAATGCAGCCAGGGCCATTATGGCGGAGATGGCAATAATATTTTTTGCCTTTGAGTATTGCAGAGTATCGTTTTTAATATCTTCCGGCACAAACCAGTTTACTGCAACACCAAGTTTTTCTTTCATAATATCCCCGCACAATCAATACAAGCCGCAAAGCACTGACAAAACAGCAACCACATGCTCAATAATCAATTTTTTCCTGGATAATTTTTTTATGAAGCTATAAATTAATACATATCACATTTTTTTTAGAATTCAAAGGATAGTCATAATATTAAAAAAACAGGCTAAAGCTGTTTTTCAGCAACAAAAGGGTGGCATATAAATATAGTTGAAAATATTCAAATTAAGAAATGATGAAGTGCGAAAAGGTATTAATTAGTGCAGGCTGTTATCCAGAACCCACAGCCTGGGTTGTAATAAAAAAGTCAATAACCTCGTCCACGATTACAAGATTGTTAGATGTGTTTCCGAAAATAAACCTGGGTAAAGCATTCGTACCAGGAAGAGTGTGACCGCCGCCGTGTATAATATATTGTCTTACATGGGAAAACGTCTTATCTTTGCCCTGCCCCAGCCAAACCCTTTTTTCTGCCCAGATTACCTCCCTGCCCCTGATTTTTGAAATTTCCGGGATCATGTCAACATTATTTAAGGCAAGAATGCTTTGAAGGGTTTTTTCCACGGATTCAACATGCCCGAATTTGATTAGACCAAATAAAGCAGATACTTCACCACCTTCAAAGGGACTTATGGGGTCATTACTTCCGTGGAGGAGCATAACCGGCATGGGTGGTGTTGTCCCACTGCACTCGGACATGCTTTTTTCTGGAAGCTGGGTCAAAAGGGGTGCCATCGCCCTTAGTTTGTCAGGATATTCCATTGCAACCCTTAAACACATATGTCCGCCGTTGGACATCCCAAACATGTATACCTTTGAAGGATCAGCGTTATACTCATCCGTAAAATGATCTATAACCTTAATGATAAACCCTGAATCATCGACTGCAAAATCAGCCTTTTCTTTTTCCTTTGTTTTTCTACAGTCATTCCATTTTCCCTTCAATGCATCGGGAAACACAATAATAAATTTATGCTGGTCTGCGAGTTGATCGAGGCGGTATTTTAAAAGCTCCCTGAATTTTTTACCCTTTGAGCCTGACTGGTGCAGGGCCATGACAAGGGGCGGAGCATCGGGTAAATCTGCGGGGAGATAGCAGGTGTAGCATCTTTGTCTGCCATCAAATTCAATGGTTTTGTCCAGGGCAGCACCGCCAAGCTCTGGCAATTCGACTTTTCCGGGCCTTAATATAACAAAAATTATAACTGCCACAATTATTACAATCAGAGAAGAAATAATCACTGTTTTCATTTTTAACTCCTGGTAAACTTGCTTTATTGTGTTGATATTTCATTAAGCCTTAAACACGAAATACTACCTGCACTCATTGTTGAACTCGCACTCTGAACAGGCAAAATCATGGGGGCATTTTTCAAAAGCCTTCACAAAAAGTTCGTCAACCCCGGATTTGTACACCTTCAAAACATCATTGTTGATTGAGTAGTAAACCCTGAAGCCTTTTTTGTTTTCTTCAAGGATGGATATATTTTTCAAAACCTTGATATGCTGGGAAGCAGCCGGCTGGGAAATTTTCAATGTTTTAGCTATATCCGTGACACAAAGGGTCTCTTCCGGCGATGATGCCAGGAGCTTTATCAATACCAGCCTGTTTTTATCGCTCAATGCCTTGAAGAGATCAGCCATTGTTTTGAGTCTGTCTTTCATATTTTTTTGCTCCTAATAAACTTTTAATTAAATCGAAGCCAAAAGCTTAGTTTATCCCGTTGGTCTGGTTATGAAATAAGCAAAAAAACTCCTAATAAACTTAAAATTTTTCAGAAAGTTTTTTTTTGCATTTGCCATAAGTCTATAAGCACAGACTTATGATAAGTTAAGACAAAATTGAAAACATGTCAAGGGAAATTCCATCATTGGGGTTCCCTGATATTCCGATACTTTCACTTATGTAACAGGGTTTTATATCTCGCCCCCTCAGGGCTTAATTGATGTAGACACCCTATTCCTGGGGTTTCACCCCAGGCTGCTATATATCGCCCTTTCAGTGCTGGTTTGGTTGATGTGCATGATTTATCACAAAACCGTGAAATTGACTATAATCTGAAAAAAGATAATGAGGAAATGCAACGGATGGTGAGAATGGAAACAGAAAACCTTATTTATTGCTGTTTGACCTTAGTAGCACGGATATTTTACTAAACAACACCTTATTACCTTATTGTGAATGTGAATAAGGTAATAAGGTATTGAAATATTAGAAATTTTGCTACTAAGGTTTCTTCGGAAAAAATAAGGTTAAAAACGGAAATTTTTATCCAGGTACATAAAAAACATGCAGGTTGGGCAGATATTACCAATTTTTTTCTCGTCCCAGGCTCTGCCTGGGAACGCATTTCAAGAGGCTCCTCTTCTAAATGATGCACAGGTTTCGAGGTTTGGAGGGTCAAAAATTGGTAATTATTAAGGTTTTCAAAAACATTTCCCCTTGAACCATCCCTGCCCTGAAAGTGCGTGATAAAAACTAACTGCATGAAAAATGTGCTTCGGAAACATAATTATGACAATTACGATAAACCGCACCAAAGCACTAAACGCTGGCTTCCTGGAGGTGGCTTCCAATAAAGAAATTTTTCCTGAAAATTAACCGGTTCCAAATAAAAAATGCGTCATGTCGCCCCCTGTAAATAAAACAGCTTTGCAATGTTTTTTTAATAACCTTGTGTGCTTTTGAGGTTTGTAAGCCAATGACATTAAGCTTCGCCCGGCATCAATCAAATAAACAATCACCAAATTTTCATTGCAATTTATTCAAAATCATTGTAATTTTAAATTGAATTTATAAAAAAATTAATGTTTCTAAAAAGCTGTCAAAGGCAAGCCATGCCTGCCAGTATTATATTTAATTCTTTCTTTTCTGGTTATTTTTGATGTTATGCGCAGCAGTAGTTAAAAGTGGTGTTCAAGCCTAAATAGTTTTGATTTCCAACTCTTTGGTGCGGAAAGGAAAATATGAAACTAACAACCTTAATACCTGCCCTGTTTTTTAGTATTTTTTTGTTCTCAACCCCTTCACCAGGTCAAGACACATCACCGTTTTCTAAGAACCATGTTAAACAATCCAAAACACAATTCCAAAAAC
>JAOZSB010000457.1 GCA_029939895.1 Desulfobacterales bacterium | reverse complement strand
CTAAATTGGTTGGTGAAACAAAAAAAAATGGTGACACAGAATATTGAACACTACCCAGAACCCCTTTAATTATCTATTTTTATCAAGTCTGCTTCTATTTATTACATCGCACTTTCCGGGTGAAATACGTCTACTTCCTTGAGGTCGTCGCCAAGGTATTCTCGTTCGTTGGGTCCGAGTATGCCGAGTGAGAGGCAGATCAGTGTCCACATGTGAACTACGGGGTAATGGCCGCCGTAGTGTTCGCTCAGTTCGTGGATCTGGGCGTGGCAGTTGTGGCAGCCGGCTATGCAATAATCTGCGCCAGTTGCCTTGATCTGCTCGTCCTTGAGTTTGCCGTATTCCAGGCGTTCTTTTTTGTAGCCCGATTGCAGGAACCCGCCCCCACCGCCGCAGCAGTAATTATTCGACTTGTTGGGCCACATATCTATAAAGTTTTCTTCGCCCACCACGGCCTTGACCACATACCGCAAATCCTCGGCTATGGCATCTCCGTAGCTTTTTCTTACTATCTGGCAGGGGTCTTGAACCGTAAATTTTATTTTGCGCTCACGGTTCCAGTCAGAGTTAACCTTGAGTTTCCCCTCCCGAATCCATTTTGCGTAATACTCGTATATGTTTTTTACTTCAAAATTATGGTCAATGTTGAATTTGTTCAGTCCAGCCCGGACTGAGAATGTTATATGCCCTCATTCCGTATTTAAATAGGTTTTGCACCCAAGCTGATCTGCCTGCTTTGCTGTTGTTCTGGTGATGTGCTCCCAGGACTCATTGTCAGAAAGGAACAGGCAGTAATTCTCCGCTGCCCAGCCCTTGCTGCCGTATGTCCAGTTTACCCCCGCAAGATGCAGGATCTTCCATAAAGGCACCATCTCATCCGGCTCTGTTACCGGCTCTCGTGAGTTCTGATTTATGAAAAACTCCGCCCCCTCCTTGTCAATTGGCGCTGTCATCTCTGCAAACTCTGGTTGAGCTTCCTGGTATTCCTCAAGAACATCTTCCACAACAAAAACAAAGTCTTCCTCAGCAGTTCCCATTGCGCTGCAACAGTCGTTGCGCAAAGCCATGTCACAGGAATCCCTTATACCCTTGGGCCGATCCTCCCTCGGAACCATCGCCCTCGCATTATACACCAACTGCGGTATATCAATTTTCATGGGGCAGACATAACTGCATCGCTGACACATGGTACACATCCATATCCAGGGCATGTTTTTTATCTCTTCATCCATGCCAAAGGCCGCCATGCGCAAAAACTTTCTGGGGTCCATCCCGTCCAGGCCAGAGGCAGGGCATCCTGAGGCGCACGCACCGCAGGTTAAACAAAGATTTAAGTTCCCGTCATCAGGAAGCAGCTTCTTGACCTTGTCGAGAAAGGGTGAACTCCGTTTTCCTGTCAACCTGATTGTATTTTCCGCCATCAATTTTTCTCCTTTTTTTTTAACATGGTCATCAAGAAGCATTACCAGTTTAAACAAAATGGTATTAAATCCCTGCCCGAGAAACCAGCATACTTAAATTCGCTTTTCACGCGATAGTCAATCACGCTCTATCCAGCCTCGTTATAACCAAAGCATATTGCATGCCATTGATATGCATGCCGGGAAAGATGGTGGAATCATTTATAATTCTGGGAGGTTATGTGTTTCGGGTGTCTGGCGCAATGCATTTATAGTTGCGTTACTGCAATCTTTTGAAAGGGTCAACAATGCAGCAATGCACTGTTTTGCATTGATTTTTGAAATAAATCAGCCCCAGGCCGGGGCAGATATGTTGCGAATTCTGAAGTTTACTTCCTGCTGCTAAAATCTGGATGTGGGCTGTCCGGGTCAGGCAATTTCACAGATTGAATACAGGTACTCCTTGATTGTATCGGTTGTGCAGCTTTCCATATCCAGCTAAAAGCCCTGCACAAGCCGTTTCAACCCGTCAGGCTCAATCTGTTTGCAGGGGGATTTCGCCCATCTGGGCTTGATTGGTCAAGGGTCACATTTTTTTGACATCCGCAGGATTTGTTTTTCCATGCCATGTGTCATGCAGCAGAAAACCCTAAATTCCTATAAAAGGCTGGTGCAAAACTTTGCAAAAAAGATTTTACTGAACTTACCAGCAAGGAGGTCGTCCTTCAGCAGCCCAAGGGTGTCAAAGGGACTCTTGGCCCGCCTGTAGAGCCGTTCCTCGTTTGTAAGTGCTTCGTAGCAATCAATTATACCAAGAAGCTGCCCGTCTTCGGAAATGTCTTTTATTTTATTTGGATAGCCTGAACCATCAAGCTTTTCATGGTGCTCCATTGCGCCACGCACAACATCCGTGTCTATACCGTCATTGGAATGTATGATATCAGCTCCAATGGTTGTATGGGTACGCATGACTGCAAACTCCTGCGCAGACAGCTTTCTCTCGGCCTTGAGTATGTCAGGCGGGATTTCAGTCTTGCCGACATCATGCAAAAGTGCGCTGAGGCTCAGCCGTCGTATGTCTTCATCTGGATAATCGTAAAAATAGCAGAACCCCATGGTCAGCGCCATGACGTTAACAGAATGCATTATAGTGGTATAGTCTGTGAAAGCCACCGTTGCAAGGGCGTTTAGCACCTCCGGGTTGCCAGAAACACCATGCATCATTATATCTATGGTTTCAGGCAGGGCATTAAGCGCGCCGCTCCTTGGTTCTTCAAGGGTCTCACCTACCAGGTTGCATAGTGTGTCCTTGATTAGTGTTGTTTCACCGCCAATTATGTTGTCCTTCAGCTTGTCATTAAACTGCCCCTGAATTTTCTGTAAAGAAGGGATTCTGTCCTCTTGATGGATAAAGAGTGTCGGGTGAAGCTCGCCTTTTTTGATTATCTGATCAAGAGGCGTGCCTGATGGCTTGTACAGCACATAATTATCCTGGCTGGCCAGACAAAATAATGGAAAATCCTGGTATAAATCCAAAAGACTTCTACGTAGTTTAATATATTCTACTTCTGCCATAACTCGCCTTATCCTTGCAAATAATTGATATTATAGGAGAACACGATCTGAAAAGTGGTTTCTTAAACAGCTTGTTTACGTAAAAATTGCTTTCAGGCCCTCCGCTAAATATGATTCCGCTAAAAAATCTACATGGTTATTTCGAATAAAAGAGATTGCACTTTTAATATTAGGTTCACAGCGAATAATCATCCGAAGATCCTTATATTGATTCTGGATAAATTCCAGCATTGCAAGATCATTGAAGTTGTAGGCATGGTACACAAAAATATCAATTGATTCCATTGCCAGGCAGTTGATGGCCTCATCT
>JAOZSB010000109.1 GCA_029939895.1 Desulfobacterales bacterium | reverse complement strand
ATATTCTTTAAAGAACTTCATCCCAAAATAACTGACCAAAATAAATGATTAGATATTTCAAAACATTTTTGATTTTTTAGAAGGAAAACTAATCCAGTGAAAAAATATTTTCAAATCAGCATAATTTCTGTTTTTATTATATTGCTGTTAAGCGCATGGAGTTCCCTGGCATATGCAGACGATCCAAAGGCTTTTGCAAAATACAACCGGGTTACAAAATTTGACAGGCACTTTAAAAAATACACCAAGCGTTTTTTTGGCCCTTTTTTTGACTGGCGTCACTTCAAAGCACAGGCAATTGCCGAGTCAAACCTGAACCCGGAAGCAAAATCAAAGGTCGGGGCAGAAGGTATCATGCAGATCATGCCCAGAACTTATGTTGAGATAAGAAAAAAACAAACCAGTATAAAAGGCTCCAGAAAGCAGCCCAAATGGTGTATTGCCGCAGGAATATATTATAACAGGTTGATATGGAAAACCTGGAAAGCAAAACGGCCTTTTCAGGACAGGCTTGACTTCATGTTCGGCTCATATAATGCCGGCAAGGGCAATATTTTAAAGGCCCAGAAAATAGCCGAAAAAATGAACTTGAATCCAAACCTCTGGAAGTCAATAAGGCCGACCCTTCCAAAGGTGACCGGGAAAAACAGCATAGAAACAATAAACTACGTTGACAGAATAAATGGGATAAAAGGAGTTTTAAAATGATTGACCTGCCAATAATTATTATGAATTTTGCATATGCAACTGCTGGTGTGATTCTGACTCTGTTTTTCATGGCAGTGGGTTACTGGATATTCGATAAAATCACACCCTTTGACACTTCCGAGCAGCTTGCCGACAAGAATGTAGCTGTGGGTATAGTCGTGGGTTCAATATTTTTGGGGCTTGGGATCGCAGTAGGACTCGTTATCGGTATGGGGCTAAACTGATCGTTCAACTCAAATTTCTAATCATTGAGGTAGTCGTTTATTCTGGCAGATTTTATCAGCCGTTGATTATACTATAAAGGTCTGTTGTTCCATGGGGGCAATGCAGATGGTTTTTGAACCCAGGTCTTTGAGTACCTGCCGTGTCATTTCCCATTTTTTTTCAATATCCTGGTCTGACTGGTCCGGGTCATGGTGGAACAGGTAAAGGGCTTCAACGTTTGCTTTGTGGGCCAGCTCTGCCACCTGGGTTACGGAAGAGTGCCCATAGGAAACCTTGGACTTATACTCTTCGTCAGTATAGGTGCAGTCAGTTACAAGTGCGTTCGCTCCCTGTATGAAGTTGATCAGTTTGGTGAGGTAGGTCTTGTTGTAAAACCGGCTGTCCTCCGGGTAAAGTTCATTGTCGGTGATATAGCAGAATATGCGGTCTTTGTATTCAATCCTGTAGCCCAGGCAGTTTCCAGGATGATTGAGCAGCATAGTTTTAACAACGATTGAACCAACATCAAAGGATTCTTCTTTGAGGTCAGAAAAGTAGACTCGTGCTGCAAATTCCTTAATTTTTATGGGGAAATGCACTCCTTCCATCTGTGATGAAATTATCTCCCGCATTGTAAGGTCGCCGTGTGCCGGCCCGCAAACCTGAAACTCGTTGCCTTGAATATAAAATGGAACGAAGAATTGCAAAGCATTGATGTGGTCCCAGTGGGGGTGGGAAATAAAGATTTTACCATCAATTTTCCCAACTTTTGATTTTAGTAAGTGGTCAGAAAGGCATTTAATGCCTGTCCCGGCATCAAAGATAAAGAATTCTCCCTTTGGGAATTTTAAAGTAACGCATGAAGTGTTTCCACCGTATTTGATAGAGCCTGCACCTGGAACAGGCAGGGTTCCACGTACACCCCAGAAGGCAAGGTCGATGTTATCATTGATAATGCGTAGAATTTGATCGGGAAATGTTTTTACGTCAATTGGTTTGATAAAATAACCGTCAGCCCCAAATGAAAAAGCCTGGTTCCGGTCAAAATCATAGGGTTTCCCTGATACGAAAACTATTTTAACCTTATCAAATCCTGATTCTTTTCTCAATCTTTTGCAGATTTCAAAGCCGTCAAGTCCGGGCATCATGATGTCCAGGATGACGCAATCAGGTTTATTTTCGAGGATTTCTGCAAGTGCTGCTACGCTACTGGAGTTGTGCATGACCCTGTGTCCTTTACTTTCCAGAAGCTTTGCAAGAAGCTGGATAAGAATCGGGTCGTCATCAACTATATAAAATGAATAATTATTCTCCATCAGGTTTAGTCTCATTTGTGAAAAAGTATTTTGCTATACAATTAACTATCCTATCACCATGGTATTAAAGAATTTTTTTAGTATTAAGCATAGCTTGTTGCATATCTTGGCAAAGGATTATTAACAACCAGAATAATAATTACTAAAAGTAAAAAATTTTATAACAAATTAATAGTGCAAAGTCAAACATTCTTCTAAATTTGCTTTTAATTAGAATAATTGCAAGACATCTCCAAGGTTGTTTTTACTAAAATTATGCATTAATTCTTTTAATGGTTTTCACATATTTCTTTAAATACCAATATATTTTAGACTTTTCTAAAAAAACTTTTCAGGAATGGCTTTTTTTAAGAGCAATAAAACCTATTTATTTGTCAGAAGTATTTATAAAAATTAAAAAATTTACTTGATTTTTTCACTCCCATTTTTTATAGAATATAAAACATAAATAAAAGGAGAGTAACCATGAGACTAATAACTCGCTCAGATTTTGATGGTTTGGGCTGTGCCGTACTTTTACAGGAAGTAGGTATAGTTGATGAGATGAAGTTCGTTCACCCAAAGGACATTCAGGACGGTAAGGTGGAAGTGACATCCAACGATATTATGGCCAACATACCTTATGTAGAGGGTTGCGGACTTTGGTTTGACCATCATTCCAGTGAAGACGAAAGAAAGGCCTACGGTGAATTTAAAGGTGCAAGTATTCCAGACGCACCCAGTGCCGCAAGGGTAATATATGAGTATTATGGAGGAAAAGATAAGTTTTCCGATGTTCATTTTGATGAATTGATCGCTGCTGTTGACAAAGCAGACTCTGCAAATTTTACTGCCGATGAAATACTCAATCCCACTGGATGGGTTCTTCTTTCTTTTATTATGGATCCCCGGACAGGCCTTGGGCGATACCGGGATTACAGGATAAGCAATTATCAGCTTATGCTTGATATGATAGACTACTGTCGCAACAAAACTGTCGAAGAAATTCTCGACCTGGCTGATGTAAAAGAGCGAATTGTCAGATATTTTGAACAGGATAAACCTTTCAGGGAAATGTTAAAGGAAAAATCGGTCATAAGAGAAAATGTTATTATTATCGATTTTAGGGATCAGGAAGAAATATATACTGGAAACAGATTTGTGTCTTACAGCCTTTTTCCGGCACAGAACGTGTCATGCCAGATCATGTGGGGTTTCAGGAGACAAAACATAGTCATAACCTGCGGTCACAGCATTATTGACAGAACATGCAAGACCGATATTGGTTCCCTGATGCTAAAGCATGGCGGTGGCGGTCACGAAGAAGTTGGAACCTGCCAGATTCCGGTTGATAATGCTGAACAAATCCTTGAAGATATTGTCCAGGAACTTATTAAAAACGGGTGACAGCAAATTTATTCATAATATTAAGAGCCAGTGGGATGTTTTTCAACTGGCTCTTAATTGTTTAATCTATTTGATATAGGGGGGCGATATTGCCCCCTGTATCTTTTAAGGCTTTTGAATCCTCTTTATTTTTATTGACAAGTAGAAGGCAGCTATAATAAAAATTCTCTTTGGTTTCTTATTGGGTGTAAAAAAACTATTAAATGCTGCTGCAAAAGTAATTTGAAGTTTTAATTGAATTTCAAACTGTTAATTGTCTAATTGCATTAAACATATTGATGGTTGAATTTGAATTGAACAATTTAAATGCCTTTGAAAGCGAAAACAGAAAGGTAATACATGAGGATTCCTCTATTTCTGAAACAGGCCCTGGATGACGTGGCAGGCCCGATTGTTTCCCCAATAATCGGGAAGAACAGAACAAGCCTTTGGACAACAGATTTTGACGACTATGGACCATATACCTTTCCCGATGATTTCTGCTGGGGGACAGCGATTTCAGCCCATCAGGCAGAACATCGTCAACCCAGTGACTGGACGGCATTCGAGCTTGCAGCGATAAATGAAGGAAGAACCGGTACGGGAAACACACCTGGTCATGGCAAGCCTGGGCATATCCATAATTTAGATAAATATTCCGAAGAAGTCCGTGTAAAGAAGACCAATTTTGATAGTACTTTTAAAGATGATCTTGGTCTGGCAAAACAGATGAACAACAATGCCTTCAGGTTTACCCTGGACTGGTCAAGGCTTTTTCCTGAAGAGGACATGGAAGAACCTGATCCCGCAGGAATAGAGTACTATAAAAATCTTCTCGAAGAAATGATTGAGCTTGAGCTGACCCCCTTTGCCACTCTTTTTAGTTATGCAAGTCCACAATGGTTCTGGAAGGAAAGGGATGGAAAATGCGGCTGGGAGAGGAAGGATGCCCTGGCACATTTTGAAAGATATACCAGGGCCGTTGTGAAGAACTTCGGCTCCTACATCGAGAATTGGTGTACACTTAACGAGCCTGTGCTGTATCTTTTCAGCGGGTATATTGAGGGTACTTTTCCACCTCTTGAAAACAGGAAGGATGCACTTGCACTTTCTCAGGCTACAGAAACTCTTTTAAAGGCACATGCACTTGCTTATATAATTATAAAAAATGACGGCATGAGCCGTGGTCTGAGTCCCATGATTGGAGTTTCCAAGCATTCAAGAGCCTTTGAGCCGTGGAGAAACTGGGCACCCCTTGACAGAATAACAGCAAGGAGTGTGGATCAGGTGTTTACATGGGACTTTCTGGAGGCAATTTATACTGGTGTTTTTAAGATCTCAAATACCAGACATTCAGTAAAAATCCCCGGACTCAGGGGGACAATGGATTATGTGGGAGTAAATTACTACGGCAGGTATTATGTTGAAAGTAACCTGCTTGACCCATCAAACCCCAGAATCCATTTGCATGACCCTAATGATCCAATGGAGGAGACAAGCGACCTTGGGTGGGCATCGTATCCACATGGATTTTATAATGTCCTTGTGGAGACGCATAAGCGTTTTGATTTACCTATTATGGTGCTTGAAAACGGGATTGCAGACATGGAAATTGATGATGAAAAGCGTCAGCGGTTTCTCGTTAGCCATATTAAAGAACTCTGGAATGCCATGAAATACGGGGGCGTGGATATCCGGGCGTATTTTCACTGGTCTTTGATGGACAATTTTCAGTGGGATGAGGGTTTTGAGGCGCAGTTTGGACTTTATAAGACAGATTATAATAATAATTTTGAAAGAATTCCCAGAAAAAGTGCGGAAATATTCAGTCAGATAATATCCATGGGGATAACCCAGGAGCTTTGGGAAAACTATTCGCAAAAATAAAGGAGATATTATGGTTGCCGGAACTAAAGAATATGTAGGCGCGATTGATCAGGGTACAACCAGCACCAGATTTGTGATTTTTAACAATAAAGGTGAAAGGATGTCTTCCTGCCAGTTGGAGCATAAACAGTATTTCCCCAAGCCGGGATGGGTAGAGCATGATCCCATGGAGATCATAGATCGAACCAATGATGCTATAAAGGGTGCTCTTGACTCTGCTGGTATCAAGCCTGAAAGCCTTGCTGCCATTGGAATTACAAACCAGAGAGAGACCAGCGTGATATGGAATAAAAATACTGGTAAACCTTATTACAACGCTGTTGTGTGGCAGGATACGAGAACAGATGCACTGTGCAAAGAGCTTGCAGTGGATGGTAACATGGACTGCTTTCGTCATAAAGTAGGACTTCCGCTTACGACATATTTTTCAGGACCCAAGCTCAAATGGCTGCTTGATAAGACTCCTGGATTAAGGGATGCTGCGGATTCAGGTGATGCTATCTTTGGAACCATTGACACATGGCTGGTCTGGTGGCTTACAGGAGGCCCTGGCAAGGGAGTTCATGTAACCGATGTTACCAATGCATCCCGTACAATGCTGATGAATATCGAATCGCTCCAGTGGAGTGATGAAATGCTGAAGGTTATGGATATTCCTGAACAGGTGCTTCCTGAAATCAGGTCTTCCAGCGAAGTATATGGACATACTGTTGCTGATGGAGTGTTTGGCATGGAGATTCCGGTTTCCGGGATTCTGGGTGACCAGCAGGCTGCACTTTTTGGACAGACATGTTTTGAAGTTGGAGAAGCTAAAAATACATACGGTACTGGTTGTTTTCTTTTGAAAAACACTGGTGAAAAAATTGTACATTCAAAAAGCGGACTCTTGACCACGGTTGGATATAAAGTGGGTGACAGCCCGGCAGTGTATGCCCTTGAAGGCTCTATTGCCATGGCTGGTTCTCTGGTTCAGTGGTTCAAGGATAATATGGGCATGATCAGTAAAGCTTCTGAGATTTCCGATCTGGCCGGCAAGGTAAAAGATAGCGGCGGAATATATTTTGTTCCTGCTTTTTCCGGGCTTTTTGCTCCACACTGGAGATCCGATGCCAGGGGGCTTATTATTGGCCTTACCCATTACATAACAAAGGATCACATTGCCCGTGCCGTGCTTGAGGCGACAGCTTTTCAGGCAAAGGAAATTTTTGAGGCCATGGAAAAGGATTCAGGCATTGAGCTGAAATCCTTAAAGGTTGATGGCGGTATGGTTGCAAGCGAACTTTTGATGCAGTTCCAGGCAGACATCCTTGGACTTCCCGTTATCAGACCTGCCATGCCTGAAACCACGGTTCTGGGTGCAACATACGCTGCCGGGCTTGCTGTTGGTTTCTGGAAGAGCTACGATGAGCTTCATGCTAACTGGTCAGAGGACAAGAGATGGGAATCGACAATGGATACTGACAAGCGGGCAAAGCTCTACAAGGGATGGAAAAAGGCAGTAGAGCGTTCATACTCATGGATGGATGAATAAAAAAACTATTTTTGGGGCGGCATCCGTCGCCCCTTCAAATTTAAACTATAGCAACCCATGACCCATTTAATCGTGTTTGCGAAAGCATGCATTTTTTTTGAACATATTTTTTACACTTTGAAAAGTATTCAATGGCCTTTAGTACTTCTTTAAAGGAATTTTCAGGTTACAGAGTGCTTGCTTTTGCAAGTATGCTTCTGCTGTTTTTTCTATTCTTTTTTTATACCACTGATATTGGATTTTTGCATCAACAGCCCATTGCTGAAAAAGGGGTTTTTGACCTTTCTGGATGGGACTTTGAAAAGCAGGGGATTGTAGAACTTAAAGGTGAATGGGAATTCTACTGGAAAAGTTTTATTGAACCAGGGCAAGAACAAATTAAAGATCCATTATCAGGATATATTAAAACACCCGGCAACTGGAACAATTATGAACTCAGTGGAATGGCCGGTGGTAAAGCCGGTGATAAACCTGACACTGTCAATAAAAAAGTCAGTAAATACGGTTTTGCAACATACAGGCTCAGGGTGATTCCAGGGAAAAAAGATTCCTTTGCCTTGAAAATCAGGAATATGCGGACAGCATACAGGTTGTACATCAATGGCGACTTGATAAGTGAAATCGGGCGTGTCGGCACATCAGCAAAAACAAGTGTACCGCGGTTTTTTCCCCAGATAGTAAAGATTCCAAAGAGAGAAAAAGAGTATGAAATACTTCTCCATATCTCCAATTACGATTTCAGGGCAGGGGGGCTGGCAGATGCCATATGGTTTGGCCTTGAAATAGATGTCAGGCTGAAAAGAGAGGGGGGAGTTGCTCGTGTTTTTTTTCTATTCGGCAGTTTTTTCATCATGGGGCTGTACCACCTGGGGCTGTATATTCTCAGGAAAAACGATTCCTCATCACTCTATTTTTGCATCTTGATTCTTGCCTATTCCGTCAAGGTTCTTCTGGAAAGGGAATACTATTTTGTAAGCTTTTTTCCAGATCTCCCATGGGAACATGTTATCACGGTCGAATATTTGTCTTTTTACATAAGTCTGCCTTTTTTCTACTATTTTATTGCCTCGCTTTTTCCAGAAGAATTTAACCGACTGATTTCATATGCAATCGGTATTATTGGTGTGAGTGCTATTTTGTTCGTACTTGTAACACCTGTAAAGTTGAACTCAATAATCATGCCGCCTTATCATGTATATATTACAATTGTTGGCATATATATTATTGCAATGGCCTTCAGGGCCTATAATAATAAAAGAGATGGGGCCGGGATTTTTCTTGCTGGAATTCTAATTGTTTTTCTGGCGATGGTAAACGACATTCTTTATAACAATAAGTTCATCAATACCGGCTTTGTTGGAGTTGGGGGACTTTATGCCTTCTTTTTCCTTCAGTCATTTCTTTTGTCCCACAGGTATAACATGACTTTTGTTTTGGTGGATGATCAAAGAGAAAAACTTGTTAAAGCAGATGTTATAAATAAACGTGAACTAAACGACAGGAGACGCGCTGAAAGAGAGCTTAGAAAAAGCGAGGCAAACTACAGAAGTATTTTTGAGAACGCTCAAACAGGAATTTTTCGTGTTAATGAAAAGGGCAGATTGTTGAATTTCAACCCGGCCTTTAGTAAAAGTACGGGTATCAGCTACGATGTTCAGCTCGACAGGAACCCCATTAATTTTTTTGATATGATCCCAGAGTCTCAAGACAAAATGGTTTTTATTGACAGTCTGGAAAATGACGGTGTTGTGAACGGATATGAATTTTGCCTTGAAAAAGATGAGGGAGAAAAAACATATTTTAATCTCAGGGTTCAATCTGTGTTTGACGATGAATTTAAGTTTCTGTGCTATGAAGGAATGGTCGAGGATGTTACAGAAAAAAAGAAAACAGAAGAGCTTAAAAGACTCAAAGACGAGGCAGAAGCGCTGGCTCGATCTAAAAGTGAGTTTTTGGCCAGAATGAGTCATGAGATAAGAACCCCCATGAATGCAATTATGGGCATGGCAGAGGTTCTTGAAGAGACAAACCTGGACAAAAACCAGAGACAGTTTGTCAAGGTTCTTTCATCAGCCGGAGGAGGGCTCTTATCCTTTATCAATGATGTGCTCGATATTTCCAAGCACGAAGCTGGAAAAATGGTTATGGAGAAAGTTCCCTTTCAGCTTGACAAGCTTGTGGAAAATATATGCGAAGTCATGAAGGTGCGCGGATATAAAAAGGGCCTGTTCCTCAAGCAGATGATCCATCCAAAAACGCCATTAAATCTTATGGGAGATCCATACAGACTGCGCCAGATTCTTGTGAACCTTATTGATAATGCAATCAAATTTACAGATTCAGGAGGTGTGACAATCATTATAGAGCCTTCTGCTGAGTATGAAAACCACAGTGATGAAAAGGACGCTGTAGAGATATTTTTATCAATTAAAGATACCGGGATCGGGATACGTGAAGATAAACTCCAGATAATTTTTGATTCCTTTTCCCAGGCAGATGATACTATAACGAGAAAATACGGCGGGACTGGCCTGGGGCTTGGTATAGCCAGGAAGCTTTCAGAGATGATGGGCGGCTATCTTGATGTTGTCAGCAAGCCGGGAGAGGGGAGCACCTTCTATTTTTCAGCTAAATTCATTCTTGTAAATGAAGATGAAAAGACCCATGAAGATGGAAAACAGCAAAAGCAAAAAGAAATTCCTTCCCTGTCAGACTTACGGCTTCTTCTTGTGGATGATTCTGAAAATAATCGGTTTGTTGTAAAGACCTATCTTGGTGATACAAATGTTGAAATTATAAGTGCGGTCAACGGTCAGGAAGGTTTTGAGCAGTTCAAGAGCCAGGAATATGATATTGTGTTGCTCGACATGCAGATGCCGGTTATGGACGGCTACACCATGGCAGAGGAGGTTCGCAAATGGGAGAAGGAAAAGGGCCTGAGCCACACACCGATAATTGCCATGACGGCCTTTGCCCATGACACTGATGCAGAAAAATGCCTCAATGCTGGTTGTGATGTACATTTAACAAAACCTGTCAGCCGTGAAGAACTATTTGCTGCTATCCGATACCTGTTTGAAAAACAATTCAAGGGCGAGGAACTCGAAAACATAGCGACTATTGAGGAAAGAATTAAGAATCTTGCACCAAAATTTCTTGTTTCGGTTGCCAATGAAATCCAAAAAATGTACCTTGAGCTTGAAAAAGAAAATTATGATAAAATCAGTATACATGGACACATGCTAAAGGGAGAAGGTGAGGCCTGGGGGTTTCCAGAAATCACCAGGATGAGTGCGAAGATTCAGGAGCTTGTGAAAACTAATGATCTGGAAGAAATTAAACCTGCATTGGATGCGCTTTCAGAATATACCAACGAGATGATTTCCAATCTTGTATCATGAAAAAGTGATGATTAAAAACAATGATATAGATTGACAGAAAAGACTACACAGTATATATCCAGGTAATACATTATCATTAAAAGTCAGTTGCAATAAAGTGTTTGAAAAGCGTTTACACATAAAGTAAATGTCATTATATATATAGGGAAACTCTATAACCAAGGAAAGCGACATGAAGACAATAGAGACCGATGTGGTTGTCATCGGCGGCGGGGCCACTGGTTCAGGTACATTAAGGGATCTTGCCCTGCGTGGTATAAAAGGGGTGCTGATTGAAAAGCACGATATTGCCTATGGAACTACAGGCAGGAATCACGGACTTCTCCATTCTGGAGCCAGATATGCTGTCAAGGACAAGCATTCTGCCAGGGAGTGCATCTCGGAAAACAGAATCCTGAGAAATATTGCCGGACACTGTATTGAGGAAACAGGCGGTCTATTTGTTTCCCTCCCCGACGATGATCCCCAATACCACGAAGAGCTGATAAAGGGTTGCGCTGAAGCAGGAATCGACTTTAAGGAAATATCTGTCAATGAAGCATTGAATATTGAACCCAATCTTAATCCGGAAATTCGAAGGGCCATGACCGTACCCGACGGCACTGTGGATCCCTTCCGGCTGGCAGCCTCCAACGTTGTTGATGCTGCCGAGCGGGGCGCACAGGTGCTCAACCACACTCAGGTAACATCCCTGATACTCGGACAGGATGGCGTAACTGGTGTGAAGTGCTATGACAAAAAGAAAAAAGAAGAAATCGAAGTCCACGCAAAGCTGGTCATTAACGCAACCGGTGTTTGGGGGCAGCAGATATGCGACTTTGCGAGTATCCCGATAAATTACTTCCCGTCAAAGGGTTCCATGGTTATTATCGACTACAGGATAAATAATATCGTAATAAACAGGAGCAGGAAGCCGGCTGATGGTGATATCTTTGTGCCCGGGGACACAGTGTCGCTTATTGGAACAACCTCAAGGAACTTGACCTACGACAGGATTGAGGAGTTGACAGTTGATGATGATGAGATTGAAGTTCTTTTGAGTGACGGTGAACAGTTGATTCCCAATGTGTCAAACACAAGGGTGCTGCGGGCCTATTGCGGTGTCCGGCCCTTGATTTCACTTTCTCCAGATGTTGACGGCAGGGATATCTCAAGGGGTATTGTACTTGTTGATCACGAAGAACGAGACGGTGTAAAGGGATTGCTGACCATTGCAGGCGGCAAGCTCATGACCTACCGGCTTATGGCTGAACAGACCGTTGACCTGGCGTGTGTGAAGCTTGGTGTTGATAAAAAATGTACCACCCACCTGGTTCCATTACCAGGTTCGGAAAAAAAGGTGTCTGACGAAGAAAATATCCGAAATTATCCTGGTATCTCCGAATCCGTGGTCTCTGCTACTTATTTTCGTCATGGTGAGCGGATACACAGCATTTTAAACCGTGACAAAAGAAGCTATGGTTTGATTTGTGAATGCGAAATGGTGACTGCCGGGGAGGTTGAATACGCCCTTAAAAATCTTTTTGCAAAGGACATAACAGACCTTAGAAGAAGAACCAGGGTAGGGATGGGACCGTGCCAGGGTGAACTGTGTGCATACCGGGCAGCAGGCTTGATGGCAGAGCTAGGCAATGCCGAAGGTGTCGAAGCAGCAGACATACTCAGGGAGTTTTTAGAAGAACGGTTCAAGGGAACAAAACCGATTCTCTGGGGCGATGCCCTCAGGGAGTTCGAGTTTACATACTGGGTTTACCAAAGTCTTTTGGGGCTGAGTGAATAAACTCCTCATTGCCTGGATTTTCCAGGGGTGACACCTGCAATTCGTTGTTGTTACCCGAAGGGCAAAAGGAAGCGAAAAAAATTTGTCAGGCATATTGACCGACAATCTTGCAACCGTGCCTGAATGAAAGCTGAATTCGCGCTCAAGATCGAGGCGGAAAAAACA
>JAOZSB010000010.1 GCA_029939895.1 Desulfobacterales bacterium | reverse complement strand
TTTTAAAACCAATGCCAGATTGGAACGGCGTATGGCAACTGTTGAATGATCCTGTCCAAAGGTTTTGATGTCCGATTCAAGTGCTTTTTCAAAAAGCTCCTTTGCTTCATCAAGGTCACCGAGGTCTTGTAAAACCGATGCCAGATAGGAGCTAATCTTTGCAATAGTTTCATGGCCCGGGTATAGGTTGTCCTGTGCAGTTTTTAGGGTCTCTCTTCCATATTTTTCTGCAAGCCTGAGTTGCCCGTGTTTACGATAATGAAATGTGATTTGAATTCCCATATCGACTTTCGGCTCTATGTCGAGGTAGTCGGTAGCTAAAAGATGAACCCCGTGGGGAACCACCTTTTCTAATTCAACATAGGATGCTGTGTCGTATTCGTCCTCAACCCGATTCATCTCCTCAAGTACCGCATGGGCCAGGGTTTTGCAAAACTCTTCGTCTTCAAGAATGGTCAGCACAAAACCGATTACAAGGCGGTGGCAGATTGGGTCGCTGTCATCGTCAAGGGTCGTCAGGGCAAGGGTTTCTGTCAGTTCAGACAGGCCTTCATCAAGTGTGTTCTCATTTTCAGGGGTTGCTTCTTTATAAAGAATTTTAATTAAAAGCCTGCGTGGAACCGGATAGGGCGCAAGCACGGACATTGCCCTGAGTATATCCTTTGCTGTGCCAGAGGCAGAATCCCAGGCCATTTCAAACATTGCAGAAACACTCTTTTCATGCTTTGTGGGTAGTTGGTCGCTGTATTTGCCTGTAAATTTTTCCAGGGCTTTAAACTCGCCATGTTCTTTAATCTCTATAATAAGGTCTTCAATTGTCAATGTGCTTTTTCTGTTCAAATAATAACATGCAAGTTCCAAAGCCAGGGGCAGACCGCCCAATAATTCAGATAATGCTCCAGCCTCCTTTGAATCAACATCACGCCCCCTGGAATTAATAAGTATAGCTCCCTCTTCATTGCTCAAAGTATCCAGCGACAGGGTCATGTAATCAATAAGGTCTTTCCTGCGTGTCGTCACAAGGGTATGGATTGTAGAATCCACTGGCAGCCACGGCCCAAGCTCGCCTGTTTCCTTAAAGTTATCAAGCACCACCAGCACAGGGGCTTTAAAGCCTGTTAAATAACTCCATATCGTTTCAATGCGCTCGTCATCGGTCAGCCTTTCATCAATATCAATCTTCAAAGTCACGCTAAGTCTGACAACCATGTCAGCCCGTGTTGTTTCAGCGTCAATCCAGAACACACCACCTTTATATAAATGCCCAAACCTGTGGACATACTCCACCGCAAGCTGCGACTTCCCAATCCCGCCCATACCACAAACCAGCGCAACCTTATCCTTATCATCCTGTGGCGACAACTCAGTTGACGAACAATCAGCCGTGATAACAGGCGTTCTACTCTTCTGGAGCATATCGTGCAACCCCCACAAATCCGCAACCCGGCCAACAAAGCCAGTATTTATTGATCTGTAGGGCATGACATGAATTTCAGGCAGGGGGTTGATTCCCGGCAGGACATCAGGGTTTAATACTTCCGGGGTATTGATTATCGCTGGCTCTTCATCATTTTCGATTTTATCGTCAGGTTCGGGTTCTTGCGCCGGGCTGATCGGTTTGTTATCATTTTGGGGAGTGTCTACTGGTGAAGGTTTATCATTTTTATCCTTTTTGTCTTGTGAATGCTTCTTTAATATATAGACAATTAAAAAAAATAATATAACAGAAAGTGAAACAATTATTTGAGTCTGATATATGCAGATAAATTCAGGGTCAGGTAACAGGCCTGTCACAAAATTTTTTATTTCAGTCAGAAAATTTATCAGTTCTTGTCTTTGGTCTTTTTTATAAGCTAAATAACCAATTATTGTAGCCACAGTAATAACGATTACAAAATTTTTTATTTTAATCAGAAAATTTTTCAGTTTTTGTTTTTGGTCTTCTTGTAAAGCAAAAACAGCAATTGTTCCAGTCACAGCAGTACAGATTATAGCGATGAATATTCCAAGCATACCAATAAGCCCTCATTGTGATATTATTCATTAAAAACATAATATATCGAATTATGGGAATTCTGGCAAGGAATTTATATGTATAGGGGTTCTCATATTAACGTTGACGATACATACACTTATGTAGATAAACGCTATAGCACCTGTTAAAAAGTTTTAGCGATTAAAAAGCATACCAATTGCAGTATATACAAAACATCATGTCAATTTCTTAGATGTGGGTGACACTGGCAAATCTTTGCCAGTGTGCGAAGCACAAGAGGTTGCGACTTATTTTGTAGCTGGTTCACCTTTTGCGTTGCCCTTGCTTTTTATTTCGCTCCCTCCTGCCCTGCGGGCACCGGCAACGAGTTGCCGCTGTCACCCATCCTGGGCAGCCCCGGGGGGGCGGGATATCAATCAATTGACCAGGGTCATTTTACCTTACGGCGCAGGCTCCAGGGCAACATCCACCGCTTTTACAGCGTGAATTCGGGTTGTGTCAAAGAGTTGTGTTTTTATATCATCCTGGGTCACGAGCATGGGCAGTTCTGTGCAGCCAAGAATTATGCCCTCTGCGCCCTTATCCTCAAGGTCTTTAATCATGGAAAGGAGGGCGGTTTTTGAGTCTGGCTTAACAATCCCCTGGCAAAGCTCGCTGAATATGATTCTGTGGAGTTCATCACGCTCCGGCTTGTCAGGAACCAGGGCTTCAATGCCGTGCAGGGTTTTAAGGCGGCCCGTCATAAAGTCGTCCTCCATGGTGAAGGTCGTACCCAGAAGCCCGACTTTTTTTACCCCTGCCGTCCTGATTGCCGCTGCGGTTGCATCTGCAATGTGGATCAGGGGAATGCACACTGCGGCCTGTACTTCCGGGGCGACCTTGTGCATGGTATTGGTGCATATCATCACAAAATCAGCACCCCCGGTTTCAAGGCGTTTTGCAGCATCTATCAGGGTTGAAGCTGCGGAGTCCCAGTCGCCCTTTGCCATAAATGCATCAAATTCCGCAAAGTTTACAGAATACATGATCAGCTTTGCAGAGTTAAGCCCGCCAAGCCTGTTGTGTACTTCCTCGTTCATGATCCTGTAATATGAGGCTGTTGATTCCCAGCTCATGCCGCCAATTAACCCGGCTGTCTTCATATGTCTCTCCTTTAATGATTTTAAGTGCATGGGGGAAACTTTTGTGAACAAAAGACTTTTGCTTAAACATCCATGATATTTCTTTCCCATGCAAGATTCTTTTTGTGAACAAATTATCAATTCACTTAAGCGAAAAAACCCAAACCCCCTTCAAAAAACTTTATGGCTGAGGGGGTAAGCAATAAAATAATTTACCACGAAAGATACGGAAAAGCACGGGAAAAACTGAAATTTTCTCGTTATTCGTAGTTCTTCCCGCCTGGTTTTTTTGTAAGGACACTGTCCTGAAATGTTTATCAAAAATATGTTCTTTTTAAATCAATCAAGCCCTGAAGGGGCGAAATATACCAGCCCAGGGCGTAAGCCCTGGGTAGATTCCCGCCCCCGTAGTATTAGCCCTGTAAGGGCGAAATATAAATCTAATGACCCGATCATTATAAAAAATTTGGCCTTTGTGGATAACCGCATAATGGAATTAAATTTTTTTGGGAACAAGTATGGATTTTTTAGCAATCACTATAATATGAGAACCCCTATAAATTCATGAGCAAATATAATATCCGTAAATTTATCACAACACACAAACATAAAGTTTTTTGAAGGGGGGTTTGGGGGGAAACTTTTGTTCACAAAAGTTGTCCCCCCATGCTTTTTTTAAACAAAATCTTCCCTCAAAACAAAATCTTTTTCAGCTCATCATTTAAAAGCACTGTGCAGTATCGGCACATTTTGCTACCTTTTCTATCAACATCCTGGGTTCCCCGGCTGTAGCCCATGACGCATTGTTTTTCCTTGCAGTGTCGGAGGCTGAAGGTGTGTCCGAGTTCGTGTACTGCCTCCTTTGTTACTCTGCATATTATAGCTGGTCTGTCTCCCTCCATGAGCCTGTGGAGTGAGAGTATGCAGGCTTTTCCGCCAAGCTGTGCTTCTCCGAATACGTATGTCAGGATTGGGATAAACAGGTCTTTGTCTGTGATTGCGATTACCTTTAAAACATTTTCGGCAGCGATGCTTTCTTCGAGTTTTTCCAGGATTGCAGTTGAGTGATACTGTTCCCTGGTGTGGTTATGGGCAAAGGTGATGTCGTCAAAGGCGTTTAGAACCACGGTGCCGAATCCGTATGCGCTGGAAATGGCTTCACGGATGCTTTCGATAATATTCTGGTCAATGTCTCCTATGGGCGAGACTGCGATTATGCTGTTTTGCATGGCGGATTCGCTTGGCGCATCATTATTAGTATCCTGGATTTACACCTGGAATTAGTCAGTTTTTTCAAGATCAAAGAGCTTGATTTTCTTGTAGAGTGTTGATCTGTCGATTCCCAGTACTCCGGCGGTTTTGGAAATGTTCCAGTCGTTTGCTTCAAGAACTTCGTTTATGTGGTTTTTTTCCATCTCCCTGAGGGACATGTCCAGGGGCGTGCAGACTGCGTCAGAACTGAATATCGGGAGATCCTGGGGCATTATTTTCTGGGTTTTACATACCACCACGGCTCGTTCGATTGCATTTTCAAGCTCCCGGATGTTGCCGGGCCATTCATAGAGCATCATCTCGTCCATTGCATCTCTGTCGATCCGGTCAATGGGCTTGTTTATCTCATTGGCAAACCTCTTTAAAAAAAGCTCGGCAAGGAGCGGGATGTCCTCTTTTCGCTCACGCAGGGTCGGCATTTGAAGGGAAATCACATTGAGCCTGTAATACAGATCCTCACGAAACACGCCTTTTTTTACTTCCTCCAGTATGTCCTTGTTGGTTGCAGCAATCACCCGGAAGTCAGCTTCGATGGGCTGTGTGCCGCCAACCCGGTAAAAAACCTTATCCTCAAGCACCTTGAGGAGGTCGATCTGCATCCTCATGGAGATTTCGCCGATTTCATCAAGAAAAAGGGTTCCAGTATGGACAAGTTCGAGCCGGCCCTTTTTGTTTTCCTTGGCATCGGTAAAAGCACCCTTCTGGTAGCCGAAAAGCTCGCTTTCCATAAGATGCTCCGGTATTGCGCCGCAGTTTACAGATACAAAAGGCCCAAAGCACCTGTCGCTCTGGGAGTGTATTGCCTTTGCAGCAAGACCCTTGCCAGTGCCGGTTTCACCAGTAATCAGGGTTGTGGAACCAGTGGGGGCCACATCTTCAATTAAGTGGAATATCTCCTGCATGGGCCTGGACTGCCCGATCATGCTTTCAAAGCGGGTGCGCTCCTTAACTTCCTCCCGGAGATACAGGTTTTCCTGCTCCTGTGCCTGGCTCCTGAGAATTTTTTCAATCAATACCCCCAGCTCGTTAGGATCAAAGGGTTTAAGCAGATACTCCCTGGCTCCGTTTTTAATAGCCTCAATTGCAGTGGAGATCGAGCCATAGGCTGTTATCATGACAATTGCAATGTCAGGGTCGTCTTCTTTAATTATTTCCAGGACTTCAAGCCCGCTCATCCCTTCCATCTTGATGTCAACAAGAAGAATGTCGTAGCGTGTGTCCTTTATCATTTCAAGGGCATCCTCGCCGCTGGCTGCCTTGTGAACCTCGTGGCCGTCCCGTTCCAGCCACCCGGCCAGGGACTCCCGCATTATCAGCTCATCATCTACGATGAGTATTTTAGTTCCGCTCATTTGGAACCTCCGCTGTTGCTGCTATCGATGTTTATTTAAAAAACATTGAAACGTACAAAACCCAATAAATTGAACAAATTTTTTTTGCCTGTTTCCTATTTAATACACGAGAATTAACAAAAAACAATAGATGAGTCAGCACTAATTATCAAAAATCAATAAATGAGCTAGCTCTTTTTGTTTACAGGCAGCTTGATTGTAAAAGCTGTTCCCTTGCCAGGGTCTGATTCAACCACGATGGAACCACCATGCTCCTCGATGATTCCGTATGCCACAGAAAGGCCCAGCCCAACACCCTTGCCCTTCTTTTTTGTGGTGAAAAACGGCTCAAACAGGTTTGCCAGATTTTCCGGTGGTATCCCAATACCGGAATCCTTAAAAATTACATGAATGCTGCTTTCGCTGATGGAATATCTGGTCTCCACCGATAACTCGCCACCGCCTGCACCGTCGATTGCCTCTGCTGCGTTGGAGAGCATGTTCATGAAAACCTGCTGCATCTGATCCTCGGAACCGGAATAAAAGGGCAGATCTGGAGCGAATTTCGTGACTGGCTTCACACGTTTTAGTTTAAGAAGATTTGAATTTAAAAACATGGTTGACTCAAGCAGCTTATTGATATGGAAGCTTGTGAATTCGATTTTCGACTGCCTTGCAAAGGCCAGCAGGTTGGAGATAATCCTGCTTACCCGCCTGGTTTCAGTATCCATGAGGTTCAGGTACTGCAAAAAGGTGTCAATCTCATTTTGAGTCAGGGTCTGCTCACCCATGATTCGTTTCATGAGCATAATAAGGTTCAGGATTCCGGCAATAGGGTTGTTGACCTCGTGAACAACAGATGCAGAAAGCTTGCCCAGGGATGCCATTTTGTCCTGGTGCAGGAGTTTTTCGTGTGTTTCCTCCAACTCTCTGGTTCTTTGCGCCACCATTTTTTCAAGCTTGTCCTTGAGTGCCTCGTCCTGATGCTTTTCGTCTGTAACATCCCGGCTGACCTCAATAAATTTTGTTATCTTATCGTTTTCAAAAATCGGGAAAACAGAAACATCCATGTACCGGGGTTCATTGTTGTTGTCCAGACGCTGAATAATATCACGGCTTGGTTTGCTGGTCAGGGTTACGTTATTGACCGGGCAGAACCTGTCGTCCGGGGTGCACACACGGTTGTATTTCTGGTATACTTCAAAGCACTTTTTACCAATAACTTCTTCTCTGGTGTAGTTCATATTTTCTAAAAAAGCAGAATTTGCTTCCAGGATGTCCTTTTCAGGTGAGATAACCACAATAAATTCCTGTATCCCGTTTAAGATCGTTTCAAGTTCCCTTGATCGGGCCTTGTTCCTGTTCTGCTCCAGGTTGAGACCTTCCCAGATTACTTTAAATATCTGGAATGTGATTATCCTTATGCCCCTTGCGGTGTGGTAGATAATATAGTCTTCAAGTTCCTTGTCCGGGGACAAAATAATAACAAATTGTATTCCGTAATTATGGTTGTAAATATCCCGGAACTCCGAAGTGGTCGGTATCCCCATATCCCTGGCCCGTACCATGCCACTTGCATTTTGATCGCTGTCTATAACCATGCAGATCCTGGAGTTCATCATTGCTACTGTGTAGTCCCTTTCAATTTTATCAAGGAATTCTTCGCAATATCTTCCACCGCCTACCAGGGCTATGTTAATGGGCTTTGCTTCGGTGTTCATAGTTTTTATGATCCCTGTTGAAGTAATTATGGTTTTAACTGCCAGCATTATATTTTGTCTGGCTATTACTTTACTTTGATTATTACCTTTACCAAAGGGAGAGAAGAGATTCAAGACGATTCTTTAAAAGACGTTTTTAAATTAATTTAGTTGACAAACATGAGCACACGGATTTATAAGGATACCTTGTATTAAATAAGAATATGCTGATTGTTCGCTTTGATTAGGTGGTGTTATTTACAAAAACATAGCTTCAAAAAAGTAACCCGGCATAACTCGCACTTATTATTTACAATACAAAAAAAGCAGATTCAGTAACAGCTTCAAATGATTGGGGGCTGTGTATAACTATGTAACTTTTTAGTTGCGTCAGGAGTTGATTATGTCTGATAAAGTTCAAGGTTCCGTAATGGTGCTTGGCGGGGGAATTGCTGGAATGCAGGCTGCCCTCGACCTGGCTGATTCTGGTTATTATGTACACGTTGTAGAAAAGTCACCCGCCGTTGGCGGTATTATGAGTGAGCTGGATAAGACCTTTCCAACCAATGACTGCGCAATGTGAATTATTTCACCTAAACTGGTCGAGTTCGGCCGGCATCTGAATATAAATCTGATTACATGCGCAGAGCTTGAGAAAGTCGAAGGCTCAAAGGGAAATTTTAAGGCATTCGTAAAGAAGACTCCACGTTTTATTGATAATGACAAATGTACCGGCTGTGGTGAATGCGCCGATGTTTGTCCGGTTGGGCTTCCAGACGAATACGATCAGGGTCTTTCCATAAGAAAGGCCACATACAAAAAATACGCACAGGCAATTCCAGGGACATTTGCAATCCAGAAGGTTGACAATGCGCCCTGTCGCTTATCATGCCCGGCTGGACTTAATGTCCAGGGTTACGTCCAGATGGTCAAGGAAGGCAAGTACAAGGAAGCCCTTGAGATCATCATGGAAGACCTTCCCCTGCCAGGAGTTCTTGGAAGGGTTTGCCCCCATGGATGCGAAAATGCCTGCCGCAGGTGCGAAGTTGATGATCCAATTGCAATCAGGGATCTGAAACGTCTTGCCGCAGATATGTGCGATCCAAGGGAAATCAATGTTGAATGTGCTGCAACCCGCGAAGAAAAAGTCGCAATCATTGGTTCCGGCCCGGCAGGACTTTCCGCTGCATATCATCTTGCAAGAAACGGCATAAAATCTGTTATATATGAAGCACTGCCACAGGCTGGCGGAATGCTTCGGGTTGGTATTCCAGCCCATAGACTGCCAAGGGAAGTGCTTGACAAGGAAATCGAACTTGTTACGAACCTTGGTGTTGAAATCAAGTTAAATACCCCGCTTGGCAGCGACCTGACAATTGATGATCTTTTCAGCCAGGGCTACAAGGCTGTCTATCTTGCTCTGGGTGCTCACAAGGGCATTGAGCTTGGTATCCCCAATGAAAGAGCTGCTGGTGTATGCCAGGGTGTTGACTTCCTGCGGGAAGCCAACCTTACAGGCAAAACCGATGTAGGTAAAAAGGTCGCAATCATAGGCGGTGGCAATGTTGCCATTGACGTTGCCCGTTCAGCCAAAAGGCTGGGTGCTGGCGAGGTGACCATATTATATAGAAGAACCCGCACTGAAATGCCGGCGTGGGAAGAGGAAATCCAGGCTGCTGAAGATGAAGGCACAATTATCAATTATCTGACAGCTCCACAGGAAGTCCTTGTCCAGGACGGAAAAGTTGTTGGTGTCCGGTGCATTAAAATGGAACTCGGCGCGCCAGACTCTTCCGGCAGAAGAAAACCGATTCCACTTCCAGGCAGCGAGTTTGACCTGGAAATTGATCAGCTTGTTCCGGCAATCGGACAACGCCCCGACCTTTCAGCATTAGACGATGTTGCAGGGCTTGATATTTCAAGATGGGGAACAACAGACGTTGATCCAATCACCTATGCAACAGGCCACGAGGGAGTTTTCGCTGGCGGTGACCTGCAAACTGGTCCCTGGGTTGCAATCGGCGCAATTGCTGCTGGTAAAGAGGCTGCTGAATCCATAGCAAGATATATAGACGGCATTGACATGGCCAAGGGCCGTGAGCCGATAACATACGATGATCCTGTCTACAGGCCGATCCCAAAGGATGAAAAGGTCTCAGCAAGGGCGAAAATGCCTGAGCTTGCAATTGCAGACAGGGCTGGTAATTTTGATGAAGTCGAGCTTGGCTACAGCGAGGATGTTGGCAAGGCAGAGGCTGCAAGGTGCGTAAACTGCGGATACTGCTGTGAATGTTATCAGTGTGTTGATGCCTGTGGCGCAGATGCAGTCACCCTCATCACACATGCTGAGTCTACCGAGGTGCTTGAGCTTGATGTTGGATCTATAATTGTGGCTCCGGGCTATCAGCCCTTTGATCCATCAAAATTTGACAACTACAGCTACTCCAAATTCGAAAATGTAGTCACATCCATGGAATTTGAAAGGATTCTTTCTGCTTCCGGCCCCACACAGGGACACCTGGTAAGGCTTGGCGATCATAAGGAACCCAAGAAAATCGCATGGCTGCAATGTATAGGTTCAAGAGACCAAAACAAATGTGATAATTCCTACTGCTCTTCTGTTTGCTGCATGTACGCAATCAAGGAAGCTGCAATTGCAATGGAACACTCTGGTGATGACCTTGACTGCGCCATATTCTATATGGATATGCGTACTCATGGTAAGGATTTTGAAAAATTCTACAACAGGGCGCAGGATTCTGGTGTAAGATTTGTCAGAACCCGTATCCATTCAATTGAGGAAGATGATGAGACAAAGAGTCTGACCCTTAGATATGCAACGGAAGACGGTCGGATTGAGAATGAAGTTTTTGACATGGTTGTTCTCTCCGTGGGCATGGAAACACCAGATGGCGTTAAAGATCTTGCTGACATGCTCGGTATTGAGATGACCAGTGGCAATTTTGCAGCAGCCCCGACCTTTGCTCCATATGAAACTTCTGTTGATGGAATTTTTGCCTGCGGTGCTTTTCAAGGCCCAAGGGACATTCCACAGTCAGTGGTTGATGCAAGTGCGGCAGCAGCAGCAGCCGGAGAATTTTTGTCCGATGCAAGAGGCACGCAGACCAAGACAAAGGAACTCATAGAAGAAACCAACATCATAGGAGAACGTCCAAGAATCGGCGTATTTATATGCAGGTGCGGAACTAACATCGCAGGTGTTGTTGATGTGCCGTCGGTTGTAGAGTACGCAAAGGATCTCCCCTATGTGGAATATTATACAGACAACCTGTACTCCTGCTCACAGGATAACCAGGAAGCAATGGTTGCCCTGATAAAGGAACACAACTTAAACAGGGTCGTGCTTGCGGCATGTACGCCAAAAACCCACGAACCTCTGTTCCAGGAAACCTTGATGGACGCTGGTCTCAACAAATACCTTTTTGAGATGACCAACATTAGAAATCATGACTCCTGGGTACATAAAAACAATCCTGAAGTAGCCACCGAAAAGGCAAAAGACCTCGTCAGAATGGCTGTAATGAAAGTCGCCCTCATGGAAGCACTCCCAGAGGCTGAACTTGAAATCAATCAGACTGCACTTGTTCTTGGTGGCGGAGTTGCCGGTATGTCGGCAGCACTGAGCCTTGCCGATCAGGGCTATGAAACTCTTCTGGTCGAGAAAAATAAAGAACTGGGCGGACAGGCGCTCAACCTTTATAAGACTGTCAAAAATGAGGATGTACAGACAGAGCTAAAGGGCATGATAAGCAAGGTTGAAGGAAGTCCAAAGGTTTCTGTTCACCTTGAAACCACACTCGATTCAGTTGATGGATTTGTTGGTAACTATAAATCAAAAATTTCCAGAAATGGAAACTCAGAAGATATAGAATACGGTGTTGCTGTTGTAGCTACCGGCGGTAACCCATACCTGCCTGACGAGTACAGCTATGGTCAGGACCCACGGGTTCTGTACAGCCTTGAGCTGGATAAAAAACTCATGGCAAACGATCCTTCCATAAAGGATGTCAACTCTGCTGTATTTATTCAGTGCGTTGGTTCCAGGAACGATGACAGACCATACTGCTCCAGGGTTTGCTGTACACATTCAATACACAGTGCAATAGAACTCAAGGAGCTTAAACCTGAAATGGATGTATACATCCTTTACAGGGACATAAGAGCATACGGTGAAAGGGAATACCTTTACAGAGAAGCAAGGGAAAAGGGCGTATTTTTTATCCGTTACAGCGTGGACAACAAGCCCGAAGTAAAAACGGGCGACAGGCTCACCATTACGGTTATTGACCATGTTCTTGAAAAACCCGTTGAGATAGAGGCTGATCTTCTGACTCTGGCTTCGGCAATCGTGCCTAATGCCAACGAGACACTGTCACAGTTCTACAAGGTTCCCATTAATGACGATGGATTCTTTGTTGAAAAGCACGCAAAACTCGGCCCGACTGAGTTTGCAACCGATGGTGTTTTCCTCTGCGGGCTGGCGCATTATCCCAAGCCGGTGGATGAGTCAGTAGCACAGGGCAAGGGCGCTGCATCACGTGCGGTTACCCTGCTGGCAAGGAAGAACATAAGCACAAGCGGTCAGGTTGCCAGAGTGAAACCTGATGTATGCAGCACATGCGGTGTGTGTATTGCCGTGTGTCCGTATTCTGCATCATATTTCCGGGCAGAAGATGAGAGGTTCTTTCCGGGCAAGTCAGAAATTAATCCAGTACTGTGCAAAGGCTGCGGTTTGTGTGTGGCATCGTGCCGATCTGGAGCAATTAATCTGCTTGGCTTTGGCAATGATCAGGTATTCTCACAAATATTTGCATTTAACGAGGCAATATAGTATAGCTCGATATTGTAATTTTGTAATTATTTTAGTTTGGATATTTTATTATAGTACAGACATGAAAACGACCCCTGAAGTAAAAAGTTTTCTTTGGCGGTCAATAAGGAGAAGCGGAAATGTCAGACTGGGAACCCAAAATAGTTAGTTTTTTTTGTAACTGGTGTACCTACGGTGCTGCGGATCTCGCCGGGGTCAGCAGGATGGAACATCCGCCGAATACCAGGGTAATCAGACTCCCATGCTCCGGCAGGGTAAGTCCCAAGTTTATACTGGCTGCTTTACGCCAGGGTGCGGACGGAGTCTGGGTTTCAGGCTGTCACCCAGGTGACTGCCATTACATTGAAGGTAATTACTACGCCAGGCGGAAATTCAACCTGATGAAAAACCTTCTGGAGCATATGGGACTTGAGCCGGGACGTGTCCAGTTTTCCTGGATATCCTCTGCTGAGTCAACCAAATATGTTCAAGTGATAAACGAGGTTATCGAGACGGTCAGGAAGCTTGGACCGGCAAAAGATTTTGTTAAAGATAAACCCAAGGTAGACTGATATGCTAGAATACACAAACAAAATACAGGAAATCGCTAAGAAGATTCTTTCCGAGGGCAAGGTCGATATGGTGATCGGTTTCCGCAAGGGAACCATTCCGATGATGAGCGAGCCATGTTTCGTAACTGACGCAGATGGCGTTGGTGAACTCAGCTTTGATTCAAATTGTGGAAGCAACCTGGCCAATTATATTATGGACAGGAAGGAAAAGATCGGTATTGTCGCAAAAGGCTGCGACTCAAGAAATATCGTGAACCATATTATTGAAAATAAAATCAAAAGGGAACAGCTTTACATTATAGGAATTCCCTGTCGGGGCATGGTAGACAGACACGCTGTTGGTGCTGCCCTTGGCGGAGAAATCCTGGAGGCTGTAGAAAATGCCGACAGCCTTGTGGTTAAAGGTGTGGATGGAGAGGCAACCTATTCCCTGGTGGATATGCTGCAGGATAATTGTAAAACCTGTACCCACAGAAATCCTGTTATTGTGGACGAAATGGTCGCAGACAAGGTTGAAGAGCAGCAGGACACTAATCCCTACGAAGATGTGAAAAAGATTGAGGCATTAAGCCCGGAGGAAAAGACTGCATACTTTGATGAGCTTTTGTCACCATGCATCAGATGCTATGCCTGTCGTAATGCATGTCCTCTGTGCTACTGTCCAACATGCTTCGTGGATGAGTCGAGACCACAGTGGCTGGGAAAAAGCCAGGACATTACGGATGTGAAGACATTTCATTTTCTAAGAGCATATCACTGCTCTGGCAGATGTACCGAGTGCGGAGCCTGCGAAAATGCATGTCCAATGGGTATCAAGGTAAGACAGTTGACAAAGAAGCTCAACATGGATTGCCTGGAAACCTGGGGCTGGGAAGCCGGTCTTACTGTTGATGCACGTCCGGCCCTCGACCAGTATAATTTGAACGATCCTGAGGAATTTATTAAATAAAGGGCGGAATACTATGACGGTCATAAAGATTGACAAGACGGAATTCGCCAGCGGACTTGAAAAGCTAAAAGGTTCTAACAAGCTTTTCAGCCCGGCGAAGAAAGGGAAAGACTTCGAGTTTGCAAAACTCGATGCCGGAGAGGTTCCAGATCTCGAAGGTTGCCGGAATACAGGGATGTCTCCAAAATCATTGATCTATCCCCAATCCGAGACAATGTTTGAGTACACAACCGAGGAGGCAGATCCCGACGCTAACCTGATGAAGGATGTTGAAAAGGACTACGCCCCGCGGGTTGTTGTGGGACTCAGACCCTGTGATGCATATTCCTTTAAACTGGTACAGCGCAATTTTGAATCCCCGGAATACAGGGACCCATACTGGGCAGATTCTTATGAAGCAACTGCTTTCATCAGCATCGCATGCTCACAGCCATACTCTACATGCTTCTGCACCACTGCTGGATGCGGGCCCTTTCATGAGGAAGGCTCTGACATTATTCTGGCGGAAGACGGAGACGGCTATATTGCAAAAGCTGTAACGGAAAAAGGCGAAAAACTTCTCGCAGATGCTGGATGGGCAACCACTGCCGAAGGTGGCGAGGATAAATTTGCTTCCCTGAAAAAAGCGGCTGAGGAAAAAGTAACCTCAAGCATAGATATCAGCAAGGTGCGGGATATGGCTATACTCGACCTGTATGAAGCTGATTTCTGGGAAAAAGAAGCCTTTGCGTGTATTAACTGCGGAACCTGTACATTCGTATGCCCCACCTGCTGGTGTTTCGATATTCAAGACGAAAACAAAGGCAAAGAAGGCGTTCGCATGAGAAACTGGGACAGCTGCATGTTTCCATTGTTTACTGTACATGGAACAGGCCACAATCCCAGAGATCAAAAATACATGCGCCTTCGCCAGCGTTACATGCATAAGCTCAAGTATTACGTTGACAAGTATGAGGACGATGTTTTGTGTACCGGGTGCGGCAGATGCATCCGCATGTGTCCTGTAAATATAGATATACGCAGAATTTGCGATAAAATGAATTCATATGTTAAAGCCTAACTTCAGGCTTTATTAAAGGGGGTATAAAAGTGCAAAACCCATATTTGCCTTTTCCGGTTCGAATTGCTGAGATAATTACCGAAACCGAGGACAGGAATCTAAAAACCTTCAAATTCGAGTTCATAAATCCCGAAGACGAGGATAAGTTTGCGTACAAAGCCGGGCAGTTTGGGGAGCTTTCAGTTACGGGCCAGGGTGAAATTCCCATTGGTATAGCTTCATCGCCTGTTGAAAAAGGCTTCGTGAAATTTACGGTCAATAAGGTCGGACTTGTCACAACTCACCTTCACAACATGAAGGTCGGGGATGTCATGGGTATCAGAGGGCCTCTGGGCAACTCTTATCCCTGGGAAACACTTGAGGGAAAAAACGTTCTTATCATTGGTGGTGGGTTTGCTTTCACCACGCTGAGGTCATCCATTATTTACATGCTCCATCCTGATAACCGCCCAAAGTTTAAGGATATTCATGTAATATACGGTGCCAGATCACCAGGAATGCTTCTATATAAGGACGAACTGGCAGAGTGGGAAGCCCGCGATGATATTAACGTGCATATCACCGTTGACGGAACCGATGATCCAGACTGGAAGTACAATGTAGGCTTTGTTCCGACTATCACAGAGGAAAAAGCACCGCCGGCAGATTCAGACACATACGCAATTATCTGCGGGCCTCCGATTATGATAAAATTTACTCAGCCGGTACTTGACAAGCTTGGTTATCTCCACGACAATATTATCATGTCCCTGGAGAACAGGATGAAGTGCGGAATAGGCATCTGCGGTCGCTGCAACATAGGCAAGGAATTTGTCTGCAAGGACGGGCCTGTTTTTACACTGTCAGAACTGACACATATCCCCAAGGAATATTAGGATATTGTGGTTGCAGGTTTGAGATAAATGATTATATTATTTTAAGTGTGTTTTCTCAAAAATGTGAATATAGTTTTTTTGCTTATTTCATAACCGAATATCAGGTATAAACTAAGCTAAAAAGCTTCGAAAAAAATCAAAGTTGTTGCGAATTTTTTATTATTGACAATGGTCGAGAAAATATAGTATTGTGAACGCTTGAATTTTTGATTATTGGCAGTTAGCCAAAAATATTACTTATAATTTTTTTAAAGGAGGTATTTCAATGCCGACAGTAGAATGTAATGGAAAATCATTTGAGGTTGATGAGGACGGATTCATCGGTAACTACGAAGACTGGAATCAAGATTGGGTCGAGTTTGTTAAGGGTGAAGAAGGTATTGCAGAATTAACTGATGAGCATCACAAGGTTGTTACTGTTCTTCGCGAATACTATGAGAAAAACGGAATCGCTCCTATGGTTCGTGTACTTTCCAAGGTTACTGGCTACAAACTGAAACACATTTATGAATTGTTTCCGTCAGGCCCAGGTAAGGGAGCTTGTAAAATGGCTGGTCTTCCGAAACCTACAGGCTGCGTATAGTTTAAATACGAATCAGCTATGCCGAAAGATTTAAATTTAAAAGCCCTGCTTATTTAAAAGCAGGGCTTTTTTTTTGCTTATTTTATAGCCAGACCCTGGGTGTAAACTAAGCAATTGGCTTCAACAAAAGTCTAAGTTCACTTGGGAAGGCATAATTTAGCCACCAGAATAAATCGCTCCCATCTCTCTCGTCGATGTGATAATAATTACACCGTCCCTTCAGGACGAAGGAGGTTTGGTTGGGGGGCTGAACCGGTGGCTAAAGCAGACCGGCATATAAAAAAAGAGTTTATAGGAGATTTCTTTGCAGATGATATTCAATGTTGCAACAACGGGACAAACAGAGTTGGTTGATGTTTCAGCCCTGGTGCAGGAGGCTGTTGAAAAATCCGGCGTGGAAGATGGCATTTGCATGGTTTTTGTTCCCCACACCACAGCCGGAGTCACCATCAACGAGAATGCTGACCCAAGCGTCAAGCATGACATGCTCAAGGTGCTTAACAAGATTATTCCCTGGGATGACGGGTACAGGCACTTGGAGGGAAACTCTGCGGCCCATGTTAAATCAACCCTGGTCGGGGCATCGGAAAATATTGCAGTGGAAAACGGCAGCCTTGTCCTTGGAACATGGCAGGGGATATTTTTCTGCGAGTTTGACGGGCCACGCAACAGAAAACTTTATGTTAATGTCTATAAATCAGGCTGATGGGCTGGATTAACCTATCTTTATGACTTCAATATTAAATCAGATTCCTAGCTTTAAGGCGCAGTTTTTTGAAAATCTGTTACAAAAGATTTTGCCTGTATTTTTTATTACCATATTTTTTTCAACTGTAATTGTTGCTTTAGACGGCTACCTTGAGCATAATGCCTGGACAATTGGTGACTGGTTGATAAATTATCAGGGCGGGGGGGTAAGAAGGGGCCTGATAGGAGAAATCTTTTTTCAACTTTCATGTCTCACAAATATTGACCCTGGATTTTTAACATTTGTATTCCAGGTGATATGCTATGCTGTTTATTTTTTTTACTCATATTTGCTTTTAAAAAAACAGGAATCTTTGCTTCCTTATTCCCTGATAATATTCTCTCCATTTATTTTTACATTTCAATTAAATGATCCATTGGGCGGGTTCAGAAAAGAAATAATGTGTTTCGCGCTTTTGGCGTTCCTATTGTATTCTTATAAATCACATAAATATGATACTTTTGAAAAAGTATTTTTCGCAACCCTGCTGCTTTTTCCTTTTCTGGTTTTAAGCCATGAAATATTGGCAATCCTCCTGCCCTATTATTTGATTGTGTATTTTGCAACAACGCAAATAACTGCAAAAAAATTAGCGATTGTTTTTGTTTTTATCCTGCCCTCTGTTATCTGCTTTTTTATTAGTACTTATGGGCCTGCAGAAACAAGTCAGATTTTAGAAATACTTGGCTCAATAAAGGGGCAGGGGTATGGAATCGGAAGGGGTTCGATTGAGTGGTTAGATAAATCAGCAACATATGGCATGGTATGCGTAAAGTATGCATTAGATGTTGCCAATTATCTTTATTATTTGTTTTTCCTGCCTGTGTGTATGGTTGCTTTTTTTCCTTTGCAAAGGAATTTGAATTTTGTTTTTGAAAAAAAAATATCTCTGGTTTTGATTTTCATCAGTATTACTGGAACCATTTTTCTGTTTATTGTTGCCATGGACTGGGGAAGGTTTATTTATTGCCATTTAATATCACTTTTTCTTATATCCTTACTGGGCAGCCCACAGACAAAAACCAATCATGGCGAACAAAAAGAGGAAAGATCAAGTGAGCACAGGTATGAAAATATAAAAATAAGTTTACTGTTGGTATTATTTTTCATATCATACTCTTTATTGTGGCACCTGCCTCATTGTGGTGACCCGCTGAAAAATATATTCTCAAAAAGGACAAATGCCTATTCATATTTTCAGCCATATGTTAAAACGATTGAGAATATAAAAAATGGCATAACCGCTCCTTGAGTTGCAGTTATGCTGACATCAGGGAAAGTTTGCAAGGGTTTAATAAAAAAAGAAGTAATTCTAAATATTTTAAGGTGTATTAAAAATTGACAGTAAAGAGGAAGATATGGACAAAATAGATGCGGCAATAGTTAATGAAATTCAATCGGACTTTCCGGTCACAGCACAGCCATATCTTGTTGTTGCCCAGACCCTGGGTCTTACTGAGGAAGAAGTAATTCGCAGAGTTAAAAACCTGCGAGAAAGCGGACATATTAGAAGAATAGGCGGAAACTTTTTTCCGGAAAAACTTGGGCATGTCAGCACACTGTGCGCTGCCAGGGTTCCCGATGACAAGATGGAAAATTTTAAGGATGTTGTGAATGCCTATTCCGGCGTGACGCATAATTACGAGCGTGACAATGATTTTAATGTCTGGTTCACATTCATAGCTCCATCCAGGGACGAGATTGCAGAGAGCCTTGATGAGATACAGAACAAAACAGGGGTTGAAAAAATTCTCAACCTCCCGGCCACCAAGGTTTTTAAGATAAGCGCGAAATTCAAGGTCGGCGGAGAAGCAGAGAAATAACCTTTTGTTTTTTTTCATGGCCACTCAAAAAAGCTAAAAGATGATAATCAAAAAATAGATGAGCAAACAGCCAGATGAAATTGCGGGTATCCAATGATAGATATTAGAATAGCTGCGGCGGTAATGCACTCCCCAATATATGAGGTTGACAAAAACCTGCAAAAAATTGATGAGATGTCGTCAACTGCATCTGAAAAAGGGGCAAAAATTATCTGCTTTCCAGAACTCTGCGTAACAGGCTATGTTTCCAGGGAAGAGATCGCAGATGCTGCGCAACCGGTTCCAGGGCCAATAACTGCCCGTCTTGAGAAAATTTCCCAAAAAAATAATATTGTAATCCTCGCAGGATTGCCGGAAAAGGGAGAGCATGATGAAATTTTTGCATCCCACCTGGTCATCACCCCGGAAGGGCTGAAGGGCAAATACAGAAAACTTCATATTGCACCGCCAGAAAAATCCACCTTTAAGCAGGGTGAGGAAGTCCCGGTTTTTGATGTGGCTGGAATCAGGTTTGGTATCCAGCTTTGCTATGATATTCATTTTCCGGGCCTGTCAACTGACATGACCGAAAAGGGCGCAGAGATTATATTCATACCCCACGCCTCCCCGCGCAGCGGGCCAGAGGAAAAACATAAATCCTGGATGCGCCATCTGCCAGCCAGAGCCTATGACAACAGCATCTTCATGGTCGCCTGTAACCAGGTTGGCCCGAATAACACCGGCCTTGTGTTCCCTGGTGTCGCCATTATCCTCAGTCCCTCGGGCGAAACACTCGAATCGTATAAGGGCGAGGATGAAAAACTCATTATTGTCGATTTTACAGGACAGGACATTGAGCGCATAAAAAAAAGCAAGATGGGTTATTTCTTTCGTAATAGAAGGCCGGAACTGTACGAGGGGTGAAATAATAGAAAGGTGAGTTCGTAGGCTGGGCTGATCGTTCCATTTTCTTATGTCTATGATTGAAAAATTGCATAGGGTCATGTTCAAGGGAATGACTTTCAAAGAAGCCCAGCAATATTGACTTTACTTCAACATAAATACACCTGCACCCCAGGCTCACAGGCTTTCGCTGTTCTAATTATTTTCTGTGTTTCAGGTAAATTTGGGTGACAGCGGCAACTCGTTGCCGGTGTCCGAAGGGCAAGAGGGAGCGACAAAAAAAGTAAAAGCAACTTCTTGTCGTATCCACAACAAAATCTCGGCAACCTCTTGTGCTTCGTACACTGGCAACGAGTTGCCAGTGTCACCCACATCAAAGAAATTGACGCAATGTCTCACATAAACTGCCATGGTTGCCTTGATCTTTTAGCCCTAAACCCCAGTCGCTTTTTTTTTGTGCAATCTCACAATCAATAAAGCATAAAGCATAAGGCTTGGCATGTACTTGTTGTATATTGATGAATCAGGCACATCGGCTATTCCAGGAAACACTTCCCATTTTTTGTAAACCAGCACAAACTTTAATTTCTTTTTTAATTAATAATTTCTATACGAAATCTTTGTTTTTCTGGTTTGGGTGATGATTATAGTGCAAGTCGTTGAATTTCATTTAAGTGAAAAACCCAATCTAAACCGATTCCACGCACGGCTTTAACGGTGTAATCGCTGTCTAATGCTTCAAGGACTGGTTCGTTACTTAAATGCTCACGGGGTGAAATAGTAATTTCAAAAGTATCGTTTTTACCCTTTGAAACACTTGTCTTGTTTACTAATACGACAGCTCCCATGTCAGCTATTATGCTGCCATTTTCATCAATCAATAATGATGGTCTGAATTTTTTGGACAATTTTTTTAGGAATTCTGGATTTGATATTGCTGACTCTATCCGTGAATTCAAAAGACTATTAATTCCGCGATAGTTGCGATAACACCTAATATGGTTATGCTAATTGTCATAACAGCGATAATCATCTTTTTTACAGGACTTTCCAGTTTTTGATTCTCTTGCATAGTTTATCCAATATTACAAATAAGCACGTAAGCTGGGCTGACGGTAGGAAGTCCAGGAATAAAGATTTTCTTCCTCGCCAATTTTTTTGTTGAAAAAAGCAGGTGCTACAAAAATAATCTTAGTGGCTCCGAACTCTATGTCGAAACCATAGGGTAATTTATAATATGTATATAATATGTAAATATAATTTATTTGTCAAGAAAACTAACATTATAAACTTTATAATAGGTATAATCTGCTTTCGCTTTACTCTCGTATGCGAAAGGCTACGAGTTGTAGCGTAAAGCCAATTTCGTGATGACTTGAAAAATAGCATTTTTGTTTTGCTTGACACGCCTGCCCCAAATATTTTAAAATTATATACTAAAAAATTCCAACGCAGATTTAATTATAAAGGAAAACAAAATGGACAAATACGTATGCCTCCCCTGTGACTATGTTTATGACCCGGAACTGGGCGACCCTGACAATGATGTTCCGCCTGGGACAAGCTTTGAAGACCTGTCCGATGAATGGCTTTGCCCGGTGTGTTTTGTTGATAAGGATCAGTTTGAAAAGGTTGAAGAATAAAAAACATAACCAGCCAGCACAGGTTTATAATATCAACTATACATAAAGAGGACTCAAATGCCGATACCAGGTAACCTGATAACAACTGCAATGGCGGTCATGCCGCATACTGACCCAGATCGTGCGCTTGAAACTGCATTGTCCATGGATGTTCCCTTCTGGCCCCAGTTGCCGAACTACAGCTATTACGAGGATATGTACGTCCAGGCGGCAGAGCATTTTCCAGGCATCCTTCTTGATATGGAAAATCGGACATTAAAATTTTCCATAGAAAAATTTGTGGAGGAGCTTGAAGAAACCCTCAGTCATTTTGAAGACCCGTCTTATTTTGATGTGAGCGAAGAATACTCCGTGGTTTATCATCGTTTTCTTGAGATGGATTTCTCTGACAGGCCAGCTATCCGGGGGCAGCTTGAAGGCCCGATCAGCTTTGGTTTTAATGTGCTGGACCAGGATGAGCGACCCATTCTTTTTGATGATACGGTGCGTCCTTTTATGTTCGAAATTATGGCGAAAAGGATAAACGCACAACTCGACAGGCTCAAAAAGCTTAATGAAAATGCCTTCATGTTCGTGGATGAGCCTGGTCTTCAGTTTCTTTTTTCTTCAATGGCGGGTTATACTGATCTCAAGGCAAAGGGCGATCTTGAGATGTTTTTCTCAATGATCGAGTCACCGCGCGGCATTCACCTTTGCGGAAACCCGGATTGGGATTTTTTGCTGGGCCTGGATATTGATATTCTTTCCCTTGATATTTATACAAATGCGGAAATTTTTTCATCCTATGCACCTTCAATAAAGCGGTTTCTTGATAAGGGCGGAGTCATTGCATGGGGCATAACCCCCACGGGTTTTGAAACCTTTGCCAAAGAAAATTTAGATTCATTGACAGCGCAACTGGAAAATGTCTGGCAGGTTCTGACAAAAAAGGGGATTGATCTTGACCATATGCTCGAAAAAAGTATGCTCTCCCCGGCGACTTGCTGCCTTGTTAATCCTGACAAGGACAAGACCGTTGACCAGGCGTTTGCCAGTGTGCAGAAGCTTTCCGGGATACTTCGGGAAAAATATAATTTAGTGTAAATGCCGAAAAAATGATCCTCGACATGCAGCCAGGTACGTCTTCTGTCAGCAATTTACTGGAGTATCATTAATTCAACAAAAAGCGGTTGGTGGTCAGAGGATTTCGCAGGCAAAACATCCTGGCTGCCTTTGACAGTTTTAAATTTTTCCCTGCTGATAAAAATATGATCCAGGGGATTGCCAAAGGTGGTTTCAATATCTTTTTCTTTGGATTTAAACTCTATCTTTTTTAATTTTACATCTTCAAAAATCCTGTTCAGGAGATTGTCCCTGGTTTTGCTCCATGTGTTAAAATCGCCAGCCACAATAACCGGCCCGTCATGGAGCCTGACACGGTCTGCGATTGAGCGAATTTGAGCTTTGAAATCCTTTAAGCCAATTTTGAAGTTGATGCCATGAACATTAACCACCAGCAAGTCCGGGGTTCCCTTTTGCAGAGGGTATTTGGTAAGCAGAACAGCTTTTGGTGTATTGGTAAAAGGTTCCAGGCCTTTGCTGAGAAGGGCCTCAGCTTCCGATGGTTTGGTTTTGGATGCAGTCAGAACACCGCTGTATGCATCATGCTTTTTTTGATATGTATTGCCGGAAAACTCCCAGCCCAGCTTTAAATCATCAATAAAAAACTGGTGCATACTTTTTTCCATCCGAAATTCCTGGAGCAGGATTATGGCTGGTGCATTATTTGTATTTTTTACAATTTCGAGGAACTCATTTTTCCATTTGTCCTGGCTCACTTCCTTGTGAATATTCCAGACCAGTATGCGAACCCTGCTGCCCTCAATTGCAGCACTTGAATAACTGTCGCCAGTTTTTACAAAGGGTTTTTGTACCGGACTGTAGCCGCATCCTGGGAGGGATAGCGCAAACAATAATGCGGTCATGTACATTTTTTTCATTATTAAGGTTCCTTTTTATTTTACTTGAAGGCATTTGAAAAAAACAATATTTGAGCAAGCCAGATAATTTGTTTTTCCAATGGCAATCATGCAGTATCAATTTTTGCACATCAATTTGATGCGGTCAAGAAAAAGGGTTGTGATGATTTTTTGATGCATTGCCAATCCAAAAAACTTAAATGTTTTGACGAAGCCAGTTGCCTGGTTTATAATAAAGGTATGGTTAGAAAATGAATAAAAAAACATTCCATGCAATTTATTTTTGAAATCTCTTTTTTATAAATTGACATAAATCATATTTCTAATATGAAGAAGTGGTATATAATTATTTCTGATGAGATAGTTTGTTTTTTTATTTTGTGTAGTAATTTTTTTTAAGAAAGGTTTTATAAGTAATGTCAAGAAATTTTCAGAACGATCTTGCCGATCCCGACCATTTTGTGGTGACAATGGAGTTGGTTCCAAAGGGAGAGTCCGCAGGACGATCTATTGATACAGCACATCGGCTTGCAAATGATGCGCTGATAGACGGCAGGTTGTCAGCCGTGACCATAACCGATAACCCAGGTGGGAACCCATCGCTAAGCCCTGATGTGCTTGGCAGGGAAATTCAAACTAACGGCATGGATGTAATCATCCATTTTACCTGCCGTGATACAAACCGGGCAGGAGTCGAAAGTAGGGCCTTGCAGCTCAAGCGGATGGGGATGCCAAACATCCTTGCGCTGACTGGCGACTATTCCGGCAAGGGTTTCGGCGGGCAGGGTGCGCCTGTGTTTGATCTGGACTCCTCAAGCCTTTTGTGCCTGTTCTCCATGATGAACGAAAAATCAAGGGCCAGGGGTGAGGAAAAGTTTTATTATCCTGGTTGTGCGATTTCGCCTTTTAAGTGGACAGAGCCAGAGGCATTTGCCCAGTATTTCAAGCTGTGCAAAAAAGTTTCATCTGGTGCCAATTATATTGTTACCCAGCTTGGATATGATGCCCGTAAATTTCAGGAACTGATTCAAATTCAAAAGCAGTTTCAAATCAATGTACCGGCAATTGCATCAATATTTTTATTAACACCCCGGACAGCAAGGGTTATGAATTCTGGCAGGATTCCAGGGGCCGTGGTTCATGCAAGGCTGCTGAAAAAAATAACCCAGGAATGGGCAACAAGCAAGAGGGCCGGCTACCATGCCGCAGTTGAGCGGGCAGCAAAACTGGCGGTGATTGTTAAAGGGCTTGGGTATCGTGGTATCCATATTGGCGGGGTACACCGGAGTTTTAAAACCGTGGGGCTGATTCTCGATCACATGAAGGAAATGGAACACAACTGGCAGGATTATTTGTGTGAATTTGATTATCCGCAATCGGAAAATTTTTATGTGTTTGATAAGAACCTGGAAAAGGATTCCACGGAGGTTGCAATAAACCACACAACAAAAACAGCGAACCTGTATCAGAGGGCCCATTTTGGCTTGCTCAACGCCATGCATGAGGCATTTTTCAGGTTTGACTCCCCCCATGCCGGCTTTTTTAACCGGCTCTGCAAGCGCATCGACCAAAACAGATTTGGATTTCATGCACTTAAAATCTTGGAAGATGGTTTTAAAAAAGTACTGCTGTCGTGTCGACAATGCGGTGATTGCGGTATCCAGCATGTTGGGTATTTATGCCCGGAATCAAAATGCCCCAAACACACCCGTAACGGTGCCTGTGGCGGAAGCAGGCTGGGAAAGTGCGAAGTTCACAAGGACAGGTACTGTGTGTGGTATCTTGCATATATGCGGCTTTCAGCTACAGGCCGGGCAGCAGAAATGGCAACCGGCTGTGTGCCGCCGCGAATGTGGGAACTAAATAAAACATCTTCCTGGATCAACTTTCATTTGCAGCGTGATCACCAGAGCGTTTCATCAAACATAACCCGATTTTGCAGCATCAATGCCTGCCGGGTCAAGCTTGACTAACCTCTGGCAGAATAATTGTTTTTTTGAAAAACCCTGTAGCCTGCAAGTTATCTTGCAGGCTATTTGTAATATTTTGCTGAAATTATTTCCTTTTCCTTATCCCGAACTAATCCGAGTGTCGCCCAAATTTTCTGTGCAAGTTCAAAATTTCTCATCACAAATCCATGGGAGAGCATAAGGTAGTAATCCTTTGACACAATCTGTGGTCGAATTTTTATAATTCCTTTGAATTCACCGCTTCTGAGCAGGGCATCACCTGTTGTTTCAAGGAGAAAGGCCCCGACAATCCTGCCAAGTTCTATTTTTCCAAGGTTGCATTTTGAGTCCGGGCACTCATCAATTTTCAGCCCCATCATGGTCATGTCGTCTGTGATTGAAATGCCCAAGGGTGCACCAAACATCATCTGTCGGTTTAGGTTTGAAAAGGTTTTTCCATTCCATCTTATTTTTGAACCTTCAGGTGTATACAGTGCATATGCGTTGGTGCTCAGCTTTCGACTAACATCAATTGGCCCTTTATGCTTTCCAGTGGTTGTCGGGAACCAGCCCATACTAAGACGTTTTTTGTTGTAGCTGGCCCCAAACAAAGCATCAATTTTACTGTTCTTAAGACTGTACTTTGCTCGATTCCAGGGAAGTCGAATCAATTTCAGGTTCAGGCCTTTAATCTTACTGCAAGCACTGATAATCATTTCCACTGTAATGCCGGGGTTTGTTTCAGGTATTTTTTCAGAGTTTTCCATAACAAATGGAAAGTGCTCATCAACACCGTAGGCAACTTCAAATTCAATTGCAATCGCATTTCCTGCGAGAATAAGAATACAAATAACTGATAATAAAAGGTTGTGCATAGCTCTCCCCTTGGTGGGTTGTTCCAGGTGAGTTTCTTCAATTAAGCTGATGGAATTTTATTTGGATGGATAACTATTGGTTCCAAAAAAATCTGGCCCGCAAATACTGTGCGGGCAGCTTGTGAAATAAATAATTCAATGAAGCACGCAACTGAGAATTCTTGCAAAACTTATGACTAGTAAGTCAGGTATTTAAGTAATAATAACTATTTTTTAAAAAATAAGATTATCTTAAACTGATCCAGCCCGCATAAGTAAAAGTCTGGGAAGAAACCCCAGGAACAGTGCATCTACCTCATAGCCTTGAATAAGTGAGGTATAAACACAGCACATAAAGGGTGGCTTTGAAAACATTATTTTCTAAAATTGCTATATTAAAATTCTTACTGTATATGTAGTAATTTTTCAAGTTATTTCTGGTCATGGTTTTTAAAAAGGCTGTTGTCTGAAAATATTTTGGAATGTCTGTATGCTGACATCAGATGTTACAATGAATATGAAGGTGATTTACTTATGAAATTTTTTCATAAATATGCCAGGTGCGTATCGCCTCAAGTTGCTTGCAAAAAAAAGGGTTTTCAGTTATTAAGGAATGTCATGCAAATGATAACCTGCAAAAAAACAGTTATTATATTGTGTGCAAATACGAAAATGCTTAAGATCTCTTACTCGTCGTCCTTAAAGTTATTGCACTGGAATTACAGGAGTATTCAGCTATGCCGGAGAAGTCAACCTATGAAGAATTAGAGCAGAGAGTAATTGAGCTTGAGCAGGAAAATTTGATGCACAGGCAGTTAAAGGATCAGCTCGAAAAAAGCGAGAAAGAGTACCGCCTGTTTGCTGAAAATTCTTTAGATGTTATCTGGGCATTGACCCTTGATGGCGAATATACTTACATTAGCCCGTCCTCGGTTGCTTTGGTCGGCTTTACTCCAGAAGAATTAAAAAAAATACCCCTTGAAAACTCAGTTACTCCAGAATCCTACAGCGTGATAACAAAAACTATCGCTGAAGCTCTGGAAAGTCCCCCTGGCGAACGAAGCCCTGTTATAATTGAAGTGCAACAATATACCAGGGACGGCTCTGTGCTTGATGTTGAAGTATCTGCAAGTCTTGTGCTCGACGATTCAGGTAAACCAACAGGCATTCAAGGCTCCACACGTGACATATCCCTTCGAAAGAAGGCTCAGGATTCATTGAAAAAAAGCGAAGAAGAGTATCGTTTATTATTATCCTCAATGAATGATGTAGTTGTCAGAGTTTCCCCTGAAGGAAATATTTTGTATGTCAGCCCCTCAATCATAGAGTTTGGCAGGTATGATCCTGAGGGCGAAATAGGGAGTGATGTTTCAAATTACTTTGCCGATGAAGAAGACCTTGTTCGCGGTCTCCATCTGCTTGAAGCAATATTTGAATCAAAAAAAGGAGGAAGGTTTGAGTTTTTGTTTAAACCAAAAACAGGAGAACCTTTTTATGTAGAAAACTCATATATCCCAATAATTGGAGATAACAATGAAGTAGTAGAAATCCAGCTTGTAATGCGTGACATAACTGAACGGAAAAAAGTTGAGAATGCATTAAAGGAAAGTGAAAAAAAATTAAGTGATCTTTTAAATAATACCAGGCTTCTTATGTGGGCCTTTGATGGAAAATATTTTTCCTACCTCAATGACGAATGGTATCATTATTCCGGCCAGGATCTGGCCCTGCCCCGCACCGTGGAAAGATGGACAGAAGTTGTTCACCCGGATGACATTGATGCTGCCTGGAGAATTTGGAAGGAAAATATGGAAGCAAAAGTAGAGCATGATAATTATTTTCGGCTGCGAAGAAAAGATGGCGTATACAGGGATTTCTACAGCCATGCTGTGCCGATTTTTAATGGTGATGGCAGTTTTAAGCACCTCCAGGGCTTTAGCGTAGACATTACTGAACAGAAACTGGCAGAAGAGGAAGTAAAGAAAAAAGAAGCACAACTTCAGCGATCCCAGAAAATGGAATCTGTGGGAATTTTAGCTGGCGGCATAGCGCATGAATTCAACAATTTGCTTTTTGTAGTATCGGGTATAGCAGAACTTCTTTTGATTGATGCAGTGTCTGGCACTAAATCAAATCTAAAGGAAATAGTTAATGCAACTCAAAGAGGGTCAAAGCTGGTTAGGCAGCTTCTGGCGTTCAGTCGCAAGGCTGAAACAGATTTTTTAAGGGTCATTCTGAATACAGAAATTAATAAAATGGAGACGATGCTTAATCAGCTTTTGCCCAGGATGATTAAAATTGATCTTGATCTTGATCCGGATTTAAATCCTGTAAAGGCAGGCCCGGGACAGTTGGAACAGATAATAATGAACTTAAGTACAAATGCGCAGGATGCAATGCCAGAGGGCGGTTTGCTGACTATTAAAACGGAAAATGGTGAGTTTTCTTTTGAAGAGCATCGTGACTGGACAGCGGGTTTGCCCTATGGCAAGTGCGTTATCCTGACAGTTTCTGACACCGGGCTGGGTATGGATAAAAAAACCAAAGAGCATATTTTTGATCCATTTTTTACAACAAAAGAGATTGGAAAAGGTACAGGGCTGGGCCTGTCTGTTATCTATGGCATAATAAAGGGCCACCAGGGGCATATTGTCTGTGAAAGTGAGCCTGGAGCAGGAACAACCTTTAAGGTTTTTTTCCCTGTTGCTGTGGATGAAAATAAAATATCCATTGCCCGGAAAAAAAAGGTCAAGCAACTACCAAAGGGCACGGAAACCTTGCTTATTGTTGACGATGAAGAAGGTGTTGTACATGTTCTGGAGACAATGGTCAGGCGTTTAGGTTATACTTCTTTTTCAACCAATTGCGGGGAAGCCGCGCTGGAGCTTTACACGGAAAAGCACAATGAAATCGATTTGATTCTGCTTGACCTTGGGATGCCAGGGATGGGAGGCAAAAAGTGCCTTGAGAAGCTGATCGAGTTTGATAAAAACGTAAAAGTCGTTATAGCCAGCGGGTATTCTGAAGAAGGCCAGATATGCGATGAGATCGATGCCGGGGCCAGGGGGTATGTTGTCAAACCCTTTAAAATAGATGTTATTTCCAAAAAAATTCGTGATGTTCTTGATGGCAGGCAGGGCGTATCTTAAAAGTTCGAATAACAACTCCTTTAATCATTGTTGAGCAGATTTTAATCTTCGCTGCACATGGGGCAGGGTGCAGTAGTTGCGTTTTTTTTTCAAGTCAAATTCATTCATGTATAATAAACAGAGCCAAGAATGCCCGTTAAAAGAAAGGCGCGATGGGTGTCCTTTGTGGTTTTTTTTGACAAAGCATCTGGCGATGCAGGCTGCTGCCTGCTAATATTCTGAAAATACAATGAAATTCAATGTTGTGGCGTGGTGTTTGACAAGCCACTTTCAGGCATCTTTCAAAAGAGTCCTCCTGAGAAATCAAAAAGTATTTTTCGCCATGCATAAATAGATTGGTGCAAATCTAAATAATTCTTGCTTTTTGCTATCAATATTCATATAATGTATTTATGAATATGCGAATAATAATGCTGGGAGTTATCGCAATCAGTCTTGTTGGGCCTGGTGCTGCACAAAATGCGCCCTATAAAAAGACCAGGCTGAATGAGCGGGCATATCAGGAAAAATGGTGCCGGGATTATAATGGACAGGTGGAGGTGGTTTTTGTAGACAGAACCCGGTGCGATTGCCTGACCGACACCCATGCAGTTGAGGTTGAATTTGCCAGAAAATGGAAAGAGGCCATTGGTCAGGCACTGCATTACGCCCGCAAATCCGGCAAAAAACCGGGTGTGGTACTTATTATCCGCAATAAAAATGACTACAAGTACTGGAAGGATCTTAACAAAGCTTTAAAATATCACAGGCTCGACATTGACACCTGGCTTATAGATAATTAAGCCGCCCTTGATAATAACATCCCCTAAAAAAACACCCCGTAAAAAATTGATGCTACGCCAGCGAAAAAGCAGTATGGTGCAAAGAGATACAGCCTGCCCTGTTTTACCAGTTTTATAAGCAGTAATAATGCTATGCAGCCGATTATGAATGCAGCGGCTGTTCCGGCTATGATGGAGAGATCAAGGGATCTGCCGCTTTCAAATGCATCCTTCAGGCTTATCAGCTCTGCACCGACAATGGCTGGTATGGAAAGCAGGAATGAATACCTGGCTGCGGTTTCCCGGTCAAGCCCTGAGAAAAGCCCGGCAGCTATTGTAGAGCCGGATCTTGAGATGCCGGGGATTACAGCCAGCCCTTGTACTGTGCCGATAATCAACGCCTCTTTCAAGCCGGATGGCGTTTGCTTTGACGACTTCTGCTGTATAAATTTTGTGGCAATAAGTACAGTTCCGGTGACCAGCAGGGCGCAGCCGACGAGGATCATGGAGGAAAAAACAGCCTTTGCAGATGTGTGAAAAAACAGCCCAATAATTGCAGTAGGCACAGACCCGATTATAATCATAAGCCCAAGCCGGGCATCGGGGTTTGCCCAGAAACCGTGCGCATCGATTTTTTTTGTTAAAAGCAGAAAGGAGTTTTTAAAAAGGTTAACTGCAATTGACCAGATGTCCCGCCAATATATAACGACTACAGCCAGCAATGTCCCTACATGTGCGCTGACGTTAAACAGCATGTCTGGCTCTTCAAGTCCGAACAGCCGCTGAAAAATTATTAAATGACCGGAACTGCTTACAGGAAGAAATTCAGTCAGCCCTTGTATTACGCCCAGAATAAGGGCTTCTATCATGCTCATATCAGTTTTGCTCCGGTGTTACTATTTGCTTTTGGGGTGGTTTTTTTTATCCTTTAACAACCCCGATTGGTCTCATTTTGGCAACTTTGAGGGACAGGCCTGCACCATGCACCACCTCAACAACTGCTTCAATATCCTTGTATGCTTCCGGCATTTCTTCTGGAAGTGTTGATCTGCCGGTCCATTTAACGTGTACGCCTTTATCGAGAAGTTCTCTGTGGATGGCGCGTCCCTTGCACAATTTTTTTGCAGCAGTTCTGCTCAACCTGCGGCCAGCGCCGTGGCACGTGGAGCCGAATGTCTCATCCATGGCTTTTTGTGTCCCCTTTAAGATAAAGGAGTTTGAGCCCATGTCGCCGGGTATCAGGGTTGGCTGGCCAATTTCCTTGTATGCATCACACAACGCACTGTGGCCAGGGGGAAAGGCTCGTGTTGCTCCTTTTCTGTGGACGCAGAGTGTTTGCTCTTTCCCGTCTACTATGTGGTTTTCTTTTTTTGCAATGTTGTGGCACACATCGTATACAAGGTTCATTGCGAGGGATGTAGCACTTGTTGTGAAAACCTGCTGAAAAATTTTCCGTGTTTGATGGAGAAGTATTTGTCTGTTTGCCCAGGCATAGTTTGCAGCAGCGCACATTGCCTGGAAGTAGCGCATTCCTCTCTCAGAGTTAATATAGGCGCAGGACAGTTGCTTGTCAGGGAGTTCAATGTCGAGTTTTGCAGCCTGCTTTGTCATCAATGACAGGTAGTCGTCGCAAACCTGGTGCCCAAGCCCCCGCGAGCCGGAATGGAGCATCACAACCACCTGGCCCAGTGAAATCCCGAAGGCACGGGCTGCATCTTGATCAAAGATTTTATCCACAACCTGAATTTCCAGAAAATGATTGCCAGAACCCAGGGTTCCAAGTTGCTTGAGACCCCTTGTTATGGCCCGGTCGCTAACGGCTTCAGGATCAGCACCAGCAAGGCAGCCCTGTTCCTCGGTACGGTCAACATCAGAAGGCACTCCAAACCCGTTTTCAACGGCCCATTTACTTCCATTCTTGAGTACGTTTAGTACTTCTTTTTTATCGAGCTTAACAGAGCCGGTTGAGCCAACCCCCGAAGGAATCCCCTGATGAAGGGCAGTTGCAAGTTTGCTGATTTTTGGCTGAACATCGCTTTCAGTAAGGCTTGTGACAGCCAGCCTGACACCGCAGTTGATATCGTAACCCACACCGCCTGGAGAAATAACGCCTTTATCCCAGTCAAAGGCAGCCATGCCGCCGATTGGAAAACCGTAGCCCCAGTGAATATCCGGCATTGCAAGGGAGGCCTTTACGATTCCAGGAAGGCGGGCCACGTTTTTGACCTGATCAATTCCATTATCTTTTACCACATCGCCTATCAACTCAACGCTGGAATATATCCTGCCCGGCACGTTCATATTATCTGTTTTTTCAACATCCCATACAAACTCGCCTGCCTGTTTAATATCTTTTCTCATAATCACCTTCTTATAAGTGCCTGAATGATAGTTACGTTTTTTTGTTCAGCATACTCGGTTGTATGCTGAGGATTATATTTTTTTCCAACGCAGAGATTGGCTGCGAAGACTTTTTTTATCAGGCACAACGACTTCGAAAACTTTTGAACGTGCCTGAAGAAAAAAATGGATTCGCAGTCAAGATCAAGGCGGAAAAAAGAATATAACCGGAGACGTACTCGGTTGTACGTTGAGGATTATATTTTTTTTCCAACGCAGAGATTGTCTGCGAAGACTTTTTTTATCAGGCACAACGACTTACTTATCGAATATTACTGTGGCTTCATAGCCTCCGTCGATTTCGGTGACTTTATTCATGTGATATGTGACGGCTTTGATTTCGGTTTTAATAGGATGTTTTTTTGGCAAATATTCTTCGTAATAAACCTTGGCTTTTACCCGGTTGTTTGAAATTTCTTTTATCACGGTTTTTGGGGCAAGCTTGTCATGGCCGAGCCAGAAAAACAAAAGTTCCCTTAACCACTCTACCAGCAGGTCTGCCGGGTCATCACCCGTTACTTCAAAAACCTCGCTTTTTGATGCGCCAACGCTGTCGGTTGCAGTTATCTGATCAAAAAGGGCAAAGGCAGCATTTTCAAAAAGCTCCTTTAAGTCTTTGCCATAGATTCTCAAACCAAGGTCTGCCGTGTGATCAAAGCTTTCGTATCTTGTTTTCAGCATAATAAACCGCCGCCTTAATAAGGATGAAGCTCTGCCAGGGGAATAACGATTAAAATCATTCCCAAACGATTTTGCCAGTACTTATGGTGTTGTATCCTCCAAGGTCATTTACCCGTCCCTTGAACCCATCTGATTTTATAATATATATCAGGGTTTTAATCTTTTTACTATCAAAATGTTTTTTGGGGATCACAAGGTCGTATTCTTCAGTCACAATCGGTATAAAATCAAGGTCAAGAGCCTTTGCAGCAGCAAATATTCCAAGGCCTGCATCTGCGCGGTTCCCTAATACAGCGGCAGCCACAGACATGTGTGTAAATTCTTCGTCCTGATACCCTGCAATACTATCAGGATTTATTCCAGCCTGCTTCAGCTTGTAATCAAGGAGAATCCTGGTTCCAGATCCCCCCTGGCGATTTATTATCCGCACATCGTCCCTTGCCAGATCTTCAATTGCCTGAATGGATTTTGGGTTGCCCCTTGGTAGAATCAGGCCCTGGTCACGCATCACAAGGTTTACAAGGACGACGGGGATATCTGGCAGGTAGCGTTTGATGTACGAAATATTGTAGGAGCCGTCCTCTGCATCAAGGAGGTGTGAGCCAGCAATATGGCACGTTCCACGCTTTAGCGCCATAAGCCCGCCCATGCTGCCAACGTGGCTTGACGATAGTTCGTAACCCTGTGGAACTGTTCTGAGCTGGTCAGCAAGTATGTCCAGGGTGTTGTCGTGGCTTCCCACAACTACGATTGTATTGTCTATTGAAGCGGCTGGTTTGAGCAGCTCAACAACGGCTTTTTCATCCCCGGCAATACCCTCTGAGTCCCTGGGTATCCTGATAATGCCGTCTGCCTCTGTAATGGAGGTTATGCAGCCTGCCCCCCGCGGGAGTTGGGCGGCAATCACGTTTTCGCCTGCCTTTCCGAGCTTTACCCGCAGGAATTCTTCTGTGCCGAGTTTTGACGGGATTTTTCTTGCAGGAAGTACTTCCATGCGTTGCCTTGTTTTTTCGGGCTGTTTTAACATCCTGGCAATAACCGGGGCAACAAACTGTTCAAAGGCTATTATTGCAGATACTGGATAGCCGGGAATCCCGAAGACCGGCTTGTCTGCAACACTGCCTATTACCGTTGGTTTGCCCGGCATTATTGTTACGCCGTGGACATGCACCTGGCCAAGGCTTTCCAGCACTGCCCTGGAAAAGTCTTCCGAGCCAGCCGAAGAACCGCCCAGGATGCAGACAATGTCGTAAACACCGTCAACAGCTTTTTGTACTGCATCTTCTATTTTTTTCTGATCATCAACAATGGTTTCAATGCGGTTGAATTCTCCGCCAAGCTCCTGCACAAGGCCGCCAAGCACCCATGCATTCGATTCGATCACATCGCCAGGTTCCAGGCCGTTTTCTTCTGCCTGGTTCCATGATTTCAGCTCACCGCCAGTAGGAATAATAAGAACCTTTGGCTTTATTTTCACATCAACCCTGAAAACGCCGCCAGTTAAAAGCGCACCAATGCAGTATGGCGTGATTTTATGGTTCCGGGCAAAAAGCAGTTCTGTAGCAACAATATCCTCTCCCATCTTGCGGACATGCTGCCACGGGAAGACTGGTGCTTCAATCTCTATACACCCGTCCCCTGCATCGTTTACATTTTCGATCATTATAACTGCATCGCAGTTTTCCGGCATGACACGGCCGGTGTTTATGTAGTACCCGTCAGTTCCAATTTTCAGCTTTTTGGGTTCTGCTTCAGTGGCATTAAATGTGATGCCTGCTTTTACTGCCACACCGTCCATTGCAGCGGAGTGAAAATTCGGAGAAGAGACAGAAGCAAATGCAGGCCCGGCAAGCACCCTGCCTGCTGAATCTACGGTTGCGATTGTCTCTACTTTGGATTGAGAAGTAAAAGTATTTAGAAGTATTTCTCTGGCCTGTTCCAGGCTCTTCATTTTCAGATATATATTTCTTTTTCCAGACATTTGTGATGTCCCTGTTTGGTGTATTATTGTTGGGTTGAGTTTATCTTAATTATTTACCACTATCTCGTTCCCAGGCTCTGCCTGGGAATGCAGTAGTCGAGGCTCCGCCTCGGATGTCACAACAGCCCGGCACTTGTTTTGATGCAGAGTCCCTGAACGATTGGCAATTATTTACCAGGGACAGCAACAAGCCGGAATCCAACGCCGCTGTAGCGAACATTCGGCTCGCTATAGTCCCGTTCTGCTGATCGGCAGTCCTGGGCAATGCTGATCCAGTTGCCGCCACGGTTGACACGGTTTGAGCCAGATGTTGCTCCTTCGGGGTCTGTTTCAGAGAGGTACGTGAAGTTGTCCCCATACAAATCGCTGCACAATTCCCGGACATTGCCGTGCATGTCGTATAAGTTCCAGGCATTGGGTTTTTTTCTTGCTACGCTGTGGGTTTTGGATTCAGAATTATCTTCATACCAGGCATAGTTATCCAAATCAACGGTTTTGTCTCCAAAGCAGTACTTTGCAGTACTTCCGGCCCTGCATGCATACTCCCACTCAGCCTCGGTGGGCAGGCGATATTGTTTGTTTTTTTGCTGCTGGTTCAATTTTTTAACAAATTTCTGTACATCGTTCCACGACACACTTTCCACGGGACAATCATCACCGCACTTTGGAAAATATGATGGATTGCTTCCCATAACGGCCCGCCACTGCCCCTGGGTTACTTCTGTGGTCTGCATGTAGAAGCTCTTTGTGATTGTAACTTTATGGATCGGCTCTTCATCGCTGGCACCTTTTTCTGATCCCATCATAAAGACTCCCGGTTTAATCGGGGCAAACTCCATTCCAAGGGAGTTTGTAATCAGGTTTGCAAAGGTTCCCGGTTTTTCAAGCTGACCATAATCCTTTCGCAAAAAATCGTTAATCCAGACATCAATGGAAAACTCCTTGCGCTTTGAGCCTTTCCAGATTTTTATATGCCTTTTTCCTGCGGCAAGTTTAATTATTGGTTTTTTTGGGT
>JAOZSB010000456.1 GCA_029939895.1 Desulfobacterales bacterium | reverse complement strand
GCCCAATCTATAACAGAATTATAACTTCAAAATGTTATAACTTCATACTCATCCTGCATATATGCTGATATTGACGGATGGTCAGACATGTCATCTAATATCGTCAGGTTTTGAGCCTGGGCATCTTTTAATGTGTCTAATTTTTGTGAGCACGCCTTACACACACCAGCTACAAGCCCTGAAGATTTGACTTTTATTCCATAGTTTATTTTGAGGATTTCCAGTTTTTTCAATTTCTGGAATAAGTTTTACTGCCGCTCCTTCAATGACTATTGATACATCAGCACCCCTTTCCTTCATATTAAGGGCATTTAACAGTACATGAATAAAGCACATGGGATCGCCATTAAATACAAAAGCGCGATTTTTTCTTCAGTATTGACTCCTTTTTTATATTAGTTAAGGATAAGCCGTTTAACGTCTCAGGTTCCACAGAAAGTTTGATAGTCATTATCGCCATCACTCGGCGGTTCTTGATACTCAGAAGTTTGTTCCAGTTCTGCATAAGGAGAACGAAGGACCTGAAGAAATTTCTCGGCCAATGTAGCCTTACCGGTCTGCTCGCATGTTTGAATAACCTCTTCAATATGATGGTTCCTTGGGATTACCACAGGATTATGCCGACGCATCAACTCATGTACTTCCTGAGGAGTTGCTTGTTGCTCGGTTAAACGTTTTTGCCAAAGGTCAAAACACTCCTCAAGTTCATTGTGCATTTGAGAAGCTGTAGATTTAGACATCAAAGATTTGGTAAGGAGATCGAAAGTGACCGTGTAGTCTAAACGTCTATTGGTGAGTTGATTCAAAACAGAAACTATCAGATTGTGGTCTTCCTTCTTAACAAACATCAGACCAAGTTTCTTTCCCATCATTTCCATATATTTTTTCTCAAAACGCCCGGTAAACTCTTCAATAAGTGGTTCGACTTGATCTATTGCTTTATTCCTGTCAGCATCAATGAGTGGTAACAGACATTCAACGAATCGTGCAATGTTCCAGTGCATAACTTCAGGCTGATTGTCAAAGGCATATCGGCCCATCGTATCAATCGAACTGTAAACGGTCTGCGGATTATATATCCCCATCATGGCACAAGGCCCATAGTCAATGGTTTCTCCTGAAAGGGATGTGTTATCAGTATTCATGACACCGTGAATAAAACCGACCCTCACCCATTCAACGACTAATTGAATCTGCTTTTTTATAACCTCATTAATAAAAGGAAGATATTGAATCTGTCCTTCTTCCTGCAACTCAGGATAATGACGATTTATAGTATATCGGCAAAGAGTCCTGAGAGCTTGGTGATCACCTCGAGCCGCGAAGAACTCAAAGGTCCCAATACGTATATGACTTGAAGCAACCCGCGTCACTACAGCGCCTGGTAATGGAGTCTTACGAAAAACGGTTTCTCCAGTAGTGACAACAGCCAGGCATCGTGTTGTTGGGACACCTAAGGCATTCATGGCCTCACTCATGATGAACTCTCTAACAGCAGGGCCAAGGGCACAGCGGCCATCACCAGCTCTGGAAAATGACGTGCGGCCAGAACCTTTAAGTTGTATGTCCCATCGTTGCCCGAATAGATCTAAAACCTCTCCGAGAAGATGTGCTCGTCCATCTCCAAGCTGTGGAATAAAACTGCCGAACTGATGTCCTGCATATGCAGTCGCAATGGGTTCTGATCCTGGTAAAATATGATTTCCTGAAAAAGTTTGAGCCAGGGCAACCGAATCATGGCTTAATTCATTTGGAACCATTAGCTGTTCAGCCAGGCTGGAGTTCCACAAAAAGAGTTCAGGAGCCTGAACAGGTACGGGCCGGGTTCTTTCGTAAAAAAAATCATCTAACTGTTCATAAGAATTTGAAAAATTCATTTATATTGTCCAGCAAAGGTTCTCGATTCAATTTATTCATGGATGAAATACTTGACCGGGGAGATAGCTCACCAAAAAATGACCGGGCTTGTCATCCAACATCGTCAGGCTTTGAGACAGGGCATCTTTTATGGCAATTCTTAACAACATTTTCCAAGAAAAACCGATATAGTTATTACTTCAAACTAATTATCATACACCTGTATGTCGTTGATAATTAAACATGTTCAATCATTGTGTGATTGGATATTTCCGAATTTGTAGTACACAAATCGGAAATATTTAATTTGTGTAGATCATCATTGCCAGTTAACCTTGCGAAGTCTGATAATTCATCAACAGTGACTTTAAGATAATTCTCAAGCCTTTTGGAAGCCTCGTCTATGTTTAAACGTGATCGCAATAATTTGTCCTGGGTGGCGATACCCATGGGGCACTTGCCGGTGTTACATATTCGATATTGCTGACACCCAATGGCTATAAGCGCTGTGGTGCCAATTGCAATGGCATCTGCACCCATTGCCAATGCTTTGGCAAAATCCGAAGAAATCCTTAAACCGCCTGTGATTATTAACGAGATATCCTTAGCGTCATTTTCGTCTAAAAATTTCCTGGCGCGATACAGGGCGAATACTGTAGGTATTGAAACAGATGCTTTCACAAACTTGGGTGCTGACCCGGTGGCACCGGCCCTGCCGTCAATGGTAATAAAATCAGGACCTGCTTGTAGACAAATTCCAAGATCTGCTTCAAGACTACCTGCAGCAATTTTAACCCCTATGGGTCTGCCAAGAGATTCTTCTCTTAACTCATCCACTTTATTTTTTAAATCTTCAGCAGTCAAAATATCTTTAAAATGAGAAGGGCTGATTATATCTTTGCCATGTTCGCGTCCACGGACACTCGCCACCTCCGGGGTGACCTTGTCTGCTGGTAGATGTCCGCCCATTCCGGGTTTGGCAGATTGTCCAATTTTAATTTCAATTGCATCGGCTTTTTTAAGATTTTCCGATGTAACACTGTATTGATTTGGCACATATTCAAAAATATACTTATAAGCCTGCTTTATTGAATCAGGCAATATGCCTCCTTCACCTGAGGACATGGCAGTTTTACATGCTGCGCTTCCTTTTGCTAAAGCAATTTTTGCTTCTTGTGAAAGTGCACCAAAGGACATATGAGTTATAAAAACTGGAGAATCAATTGTCAGGGGCTGTCTGGCTTTGGAACCGATAATGGTTTTAGTATTAACCGGGCTATCATGGTTTAATGGAATTTTTGACAGTTGCGCGCCTTTGATAAGGATGTCATCCCATGACAGGTTTCTATTTTTTGTACGCATAGGCTCCAAAATGGACTTGCCTGTTTCAGCCATTTCATGGATATCCATAAAATGTTTTTCTGTTTCAGCCATGGTTTTTTTCA
>JAOZSB010000009.1 GCA_029939895.1 Desulfobacterales bacterium | reverse complement strand
ATACTGTCCATTACTTTAATATTTGCGAGCTTTTCGGTTTCCAGGGACTTGTTCAGCTTTTTTGTCCTCTCGTGAACCTTTATTTCCAGGGTTTTGCTGTAATCCTTAAGCTGTGCTGCGTACTCCACCCTTGTTTTTCTGTTTTTTTCAAAACGCATGACAATGATTACATAAATAGATATAGTATATGCTGCAAGCCCCCAGTGGGACACGGCTTGCTCTGTGAATGACAGGATTTTCATGGAATGAAGCAGGTCGGTAAGTCCAAGCAGGCCGTAAATCACGCCGCCAAGGGCATGAACCCTTGCCTCCATGTTATCACGGGAAATTTGAGTAGCGGCAATATAAAGGAGTGAGAGAACACCGACCACCATGACGCTGTGAATTATCGGCATAAAAAGAAAAACGCTCTTGATCTGGAGCAGATCCGCCAGCATGGCTCCAAAGAATAGCCCGATCTGTATCTGGCAGAGTCTCTTGAAAAAAATGGTGAAGTTACGATCCACAGTAGAGGCTATCAAGGCCCACAATGCTGCTGGAAATAGAAGCAGCGAAGCCCCTTCAATATAATAGAGGAGCATCTTATCCGGTATCATGTGCTGGACAAAGGTTGAGCTGGTGACAATTTGAAGCCCGCCGAGCATGGACATCATCCCGAAGAACAGAACCTGTTTCATGTTTCGTTCTTTGAAAAACAAAAAGATCAATATTGCCACAAGACCGTTTACAATAAAGGCCATGCCAAGAAAAATATGCACAAGGCTGTGTGCTATCAACAGTTTGAAAATTTTGCTGCCGGGCAGCAGATAAATATCCTTGAAAAGACCAATCTTTGCGGGATCATTGGAGTTCACCCTTATATAGATGGTTTTTCCGGCAAAGTCCTCTGGCAGGTCTATGATATGGAACTGGTTGAAGAAATATTCGTTTCTAACGGAGCTGTCTGACTTCCCGGCCTTATAGACAGGGTTCCAGCCAAGCCAGACCTCAAAGGTTTTTTTGCAGGTTTTTTTTCCGACAAACATTGTGCCGCCGGCAATGCCCTTTTCTGGAAGTCGCTTTCTAAACCAGATAAAGTTATTCCCGTCCGGGTTTGGCGGGTGGTTTGAAACATCATAATCCTGCCACCCCGGTGATTCAATACATGACCAGTCAGGAAGCCCTGCACCGCTGCCCCCGCAGTCCCCCCACTTATATTGCAGGCCGTCTGTTACTGTTATCTTCTCTATGTCCGTAAAGGACAGCTTGTTGCTGGTTTTGCAGCCAGGAATACAGACTGAAAACCATAACAGTAAAAGAAGTATGAAATACTTTTTTTTCAATTCAGCATCACCAAAAGAAGTAGTTTAAAACCGATTGTTTTGTTTGTAATTTTTGCACATAACAGCTTAAATTTCAACAAAAGATTTACTGGGAATGCATGTGTCGGGTATTTGATTTATTTGCAGTTATGATGCCGCCCTAACCAGCGCCTTGAAGATGTTTCTCTGTATTTTCACCTGGGGCATGTATTCCGGGTGCCACTGGACACCGATAATAAAGGGATGGGATGCATGTTCCACAGCCTGTATTATGCCGTTGGGTTCAACAGCCGAGGTCACAAGGCCCTGTCCGGTTTCCCGTATTGACTGGTGGTGAAGGGAATTAACATCGCAAGTGTCGGTTTTCAGGATTGCATACAGCTTTCTATTGTTGTCTATGGTTATCTTTTTTTTCGGAAACACCGTCGTGATATATGGAACCTCATGATAGAAATCCTTGATGTCCATGTTGAGATTTCCACCAAAAAAAACATTTAATATCTGTGCGCCCCGGCAGATTCCAAGCACTGGTTTTTCAGCCATGACTGCCATCTGGAGTACTTTCAGTTCAAGCTTGTCCCTGGCCTGGTCCCGGTCTTCCGCCTTGGAGGTCAGCACCATCCGAAAAAAATAGATAAAGGGGTAGAAAAGCGACAGGAGCATGGGTACAAATCTCCTGGAATCGCCAGTGGTGCCTTCTTTTAAATCCGCCCCCACAACCTTTAGAATTTCCTTTGCATCATGTAAATATTGTTCCGGCCCGTAAACTCCATCTCCATGAACCTCCGGGTCAATATCTGAGCCGCCGCTTATGATGATGCCGTCCAGATTTTTGGGAACCTTCCTGTTCGGGAGCAGGCGCACAGCCCTGCCGCCAGCCATCAGCACGCCCAGCCATATGAATATCCACGCAGCAAGACCACCATGCTGGGGACATGTAACTCCGATTACTGGCTTTGATTCATCCATTTTCTGGCCTCTATAACCCATTTCATTTCACCAAAGGGTGCTTGCAGTGTTTTGTAATACGACTCCGTCATTTTTTCAATCAATCCTGGGTCAGACGCAAGTGTTTCAACCTTCAGCCACGACAGCCATTCATCGGAAATGTGCCAGTCGGCCTCGTCTATCCGGCAGTTTGGAAGCCGGTAGTGGAATGCCGGCCTTGATGACAGCAGGTGCGGCTCCTTTGCCTTTTCCTTGATCGGGTCTCCCAGAATATGAAACAGGAGGGGCAGCATGTCAAGGGGCCTGTTGCGGGTGGGGTTTTCTTCCATATAATCGTCAGCAAGCTCTTCAATGGTGGGGCTGTAGTCCTGGGCCAGGATTTTATTGATGTAGGTTTTTGGAAATTTGTCAATATATGGTGATATGCTTCGTGAAATATCAACCTTGGATTCCTCCACAATCATCAGGTAGAGCAGGGAAAACGCCCGGAGATAATTAAGCAGCATGGCAGAGTCGCTTGAGGGCATCTCTGCATTTATGTGCAAACCAAAGGCATAGAATATAGATTCGCCCGTTCCCTTTGCGCCTGATTCCCTGAGGGCCTCCGACATCCTGTCCAGCTCATGCAGGGCAGTCATTGGAATCGGGGGTGTCACCACTTCGTATGGAACCATGATAGAAGCAACATTATCTATTATTTCTTCGGCTGTGTTCCTGACCCTTAAAAAATCCAGGTCAACGCCAACTTTTTTTAAATACTTGTCATAGGCCTGATTTTGCAGCACTGCCGTGTCAATCATTACGGTGAAATCACCGTACCTGGTTCCGACTATTCTATTATCAAAGCGGCTTTCAGCAACATGCTCGCCACCAAAAATGTCAATCAGAATCTTTACAGAATCCTCAAGGGTAACCCCTGTATATTCAATTTCAAACCCGGCTTTGCGGGTTTCCCCGTCTGCATTCTTCTCAATCGGCGGAATCAGACTGGCTGAATTTTCGAATTTTTCTGGATTTGCCATCCTTTTAACCCTCCATATCATTAACTTTTGGCAAATTTAATACTATATAGAAAAACTTGTAAATGCAATCAATAAAAGGCATTGCAATTTTTCTAATTCAATTGCAATATCTTACTTGGGATTGACTATCAAAGACAGGCGTATTAAATTAGTTTTTTTGATGACATCGAATCAGTTATTACAACCCAACCCAGATTTGCTTATATAATGCAAAAAAAAAGGATGCCTTTAACAGGTTTAATATTATGAAAGATCCATATAAAAAAATTTTGCTTCGTCACCCGGAACTTAAGACATTTCTCTCTGATTATGACCATATTGATATAAAAACCGTGTCCGGCAATAAAAGTATGCGGGAGTTTCTGGCGGGGATGATGTCGTATCAACCGCTGTGGCTCATATTTCTTTTTAAACTTCGGATAATCGTGGTGCGTATTCTGGGGCTTAAGAAACAGGAAAAGCTGGAAGATGTGCCGCATGTCACCATAGATAATATTTCTTTTGCTTCTGGTGAAAATGTCGCTTTTTTTATCACAAGAGCTGCAAAGGAAGATGAGTACTGGGTTGGAGAAACACCGGAAGACAAGCACCTTGAAGCTTTTGTGTGTGTTGTAAGGGAAAAAATAAAGAATAATCAGCAGCAATTCCACGTCATAACCATGGTTCGATACAGGCACATAAGCGGGCCGATCTACTTTAACCTGATTCGGCCATTTCATCACCTTGTGGTTTATAAAATGGCTTTAGCCGGGGTTGCCGGGAATTAAATTTTATGGATGGATTTTGTTGCAGATTATTGATAGAGAAATAACCCATGGATCAAAAAATAGTTGATATAAAGAATGTATCGTTTAGTTATAATGCCGAGGCAGTGCTTGAGGATGTAAGCCTTGACATTGGCAAAGGTGATTTTATTGCTGTAACTGGTCCCAACGGTGGCGGTAAAACCACCCTGCTCAAGCTGATACTCGGCCTGTTGAAACCTGACAGAGGTTCTATCGAGGTGCTGGGGCAGTCTGCGCTCAGGGCCGCACCTAATATCGGGTATGTTCCCCAGAGCATGAACGCCAGCGCCAGCTTTCCTGTTACGGCAATTGATGTTGTGCTGATGGGTATGCTGGCCCCCCGTAAAAACTGGTTTAAGAGACCAGTGCCAGATAGAAAAAAAGCATTATCAGCACTGGAGCACATGGGTGTAAAAGGCCTTGGTGACAGGAATATTAAAGAGCTTTCCGAGGGGCAGCGGCAGCGGGTGTTTATTGCAAGGGCGCTGGTGACAAAGCCAAGCCTGATGCTCCTTGACGAACCCACTGCGAGCATTGATCCAAGGGGGCAGGTGGATCTGTATAAAATGCTGGAGGAAATTAACAGGGAAATCGCCATTGTGGTTGTCAGCCACGATCTTCTGGCAGTGTCCCGATATGCTAAATCTGTGGTCTGCGTTAACAGGGGGCTGCACCATCACAGCAATACAGAGGTTCCCGGCAATATGCTGACGGCAATGTATCCACATGCAGAAGACGGGATGTGCCTTGTGGAACTGCTGACACACGACCAGCCGCACCAGAAAAAGAAAGATTCAGGGAAATAATATGTCAGGAAAAATACAATGATTGATGCGCTACATTTTGAATTCATGCAAAATGCATTAGCCGCAGGGCTGCTCGCAAGCCTGTTGTGCGGAATTATGGGTGCGCTGGTTTCTGCGAACCGAATAGTTTTTCTATCAGGGGGTATTGCCCATGCAGCATATGGGGGCATTGGGTTGTCGTTCTACTTTGGATGGCCGTTTCTGGCGGGAACCCTTGGTTTTTCCCTGGCGATTTCCCTTGTTATGGCGGCAATTATGGTCAAGGTCAAGCACCAGGCAGATGCAGTTATCGGGGTTGTGTGGGCAGTGGGCATGGCCCTTGGAATTATCCTGCTTGATTTGACTCCTGGCTATAATGTGGATTTGATGAGCTATCTTTTTGGGAGTATTCTTTCGGCTGTTGAATCGGATATCTGGATCATGCTGGCAATGTGCGGACTGCTTACAATCCTGACCACTGTATACTATAAGGAACTGCTGGCAATGTCCTTTGATGAGGAATTCGCCCGCATCCGTGGAGTTCCTGTGGGAGTTTTGTATTTTGGCCTGATCGCCATGCTGTCGGTGGCCATAGTTCTGGTGATACAGGTTGTGGGCTTGATTCTGGTAATTGCGCTTTTGACGATACCGCCCTTTATTGTAGAAAAATACGCAAAATCGCTGTTTCAGGTGATGGCTGGTTCCAGCCTGCTTGGAGCAGTTTTTACGGTTTCCGGGCTTTGGCTTTCGTATACTTTTGATTTAACTTCCGGGGCCTCAATAATAATGGTTGCAGGCGTTGTTTTTTTTATTTCGCTTCTGCTGGAGCAGGCTGCATCGCTGTTGCATCGCAAGCAAAAATTAACTTCCGATAAGTAAAGTTGTTTTTTGTGTTCAATGGATTGAGCGTACCGGGGTTTTGCTCCGGGCTGTTATAGTTCGACTCTTCAGGGCTGTTGCAATATTCGGAGGATTTGTAATGATTTATATGAAAAACGCTATCCCGCGTGTATATTACAATTACTTGTCAGCAACATGGCTGGCCCAACTCTTTGCCGTCTTGATCACAGGCATGATCGTGGGCGGTCTTTTTTTTCCTCCCTCTGCACAGGCTGCTGTTAAATCCTTTGACCGGTCTCGAGTTTCTTCCCCATCAACCTTTGAAATCAGAGGTGCAAGTCAACTGGCAATACCAAGGGAAAAACGGGTAAGTAAAGAACTTGAAGACAAGGCGCTGGAAGAGTACAGAACCGGAAAAAAGTATTATGATAAAAGGAAGTATAAAGAAGCACTGCAAATTTTTTTAAATATTCTAGGGACAACCCCTGCACCGTCATTGAACGTGATGGCAGGCAACTGCTACTTTAAAACAGGGCTGTATGTAAAAGCGCTGGAAAACTATGACAATGCGTATTCTTTGTTTGAAAGGGCAGAAGATATTGATGGAACCGCGGCTGTGCTGGCTAATACAGGATTGTTTTTTCAGGTTGCCAGGGAGTATGAAAAGGGGCTGAGGGTCTATGCTGAGCTCATGGCATTGCATAGACAGATTGGCGACAAGCACGGCCTGGCAAATGATAATAATAACATCGGCATAATGCACCAGCTCAAGGGTAATCTGCCCGAGTCCCTTACAAGTCAGATGACAGCACTGGCCCTGCACAGAGAGGTTGGCGACAAGCATGGCGAGACGGGCACCCTTGGCACTATAAGTAATCTCTATGCTGCAATGGGTAATCTCGACAAGGCTCTGGAATTCAATATTAAAGTACTGACGGTAAGTGAAGAGATCGGCGATGCAATCGGCATGGGAAAGGCCCTGGACAAGATTGCTACTGTTTACAATAAACAGGGAGACCTTGAAAAAGCATTAAAATACCGCAAAAAGTCTTTCGCCATCCATAAGGAAAAGGGCTACAAACCAGGCATGGGTATCACACTGGGCAACATTGGTTTGCTGTACAGGGATATGGGCGACCCGAAAAAAGCTCTGCAATATCTTGAGGAAGCACTGGTGGTTCAAAAAGAGATCGGTCATTTGCGTGTTCTTCCATTTACTTTAAACAGCATTGGTAGCATTTATATGGCCAGGGGAGATATGGACGGGGCGTTGAAATACTATAATGAATCCCTGAAAATCGGAAACACGGCCAGCCACAAAGAAGAAAATGGAGAGTCGCTCGATAATATCGGTCTTGCTTACCGATACAAAGGGGACTTGGATAAAGCTCTTAAATATCACAAAATGGCACTTGAAATATTCAGGTCATCGGGTGACAAAATGAGCGAAGCCTCGGCCCTGGGCAACATGGGCAATGCATATGGAATGAAGGGCGATTATGAAGCATCTCTTAAGCACCTGAGCATGGCAAAGGCGATTTTTAAAAAGATTGGCGCAAAGAGAGAGCTTGAGTTTGTTGATGTAAGCATTAAAACAACAAAAGCACAAATGAAGAAGTAAAGTGTTTATGGAGCAGTAAGTTATTCCGGCCCATCCTGGATGGTTTTCGGGCTTGCAGCTTTTATTACTTGTTTTTATTACTGCTTCGCAAGTGGCTGACAGTAAAAAATCATCAATATCCATGCCAGATAAGTATGTAGATAAGAATGGTTTATCTCGCTATATTTTATACTCAAGGGTTACTGTATCTGTGGCTTTGTTTTTTATTTGAACATAGTATGATTTTTGCATTGATTCTGCTTTATTTTTTTATTATTATGCCCCGGGTTACAATAAACATTACTAAAATTTTTTTATTCAGTTGCATTTGACTAAGTAAAAAAATCTTTAATATTAAGGAATATCATGATTACTTTAACTAGCAATAAATGCAGGTGGAGTATTGGGAAGAGGTGTCGGGGAACTCGTCACAACCTCTTGTTTTGCGACCACCACTCAAGAATATTTTGGGGATCAATTATAAGCATCGTACTTATTGTTGGCATTTTTGAAATGTCTACAAAAATAATATCCAACCGTTTTTTTCCCCAGTCCCTTGAAGTTACCTTTGAAGAAGTGCTTCCCGGGCAGCCTGCAATACCAAGTGACAGCAAGGTTTTTAAGGAGATTGACAGCGTGCCTGCCGCAGAAGAAGAAGGCCTGGCACAGAAGGCTGCAACCCAATATCGAATTGGAAGAGATGCCTATGATAGCGGCATGTATGAATCCGCAGCACAACATTTTTTAAAAGCACTTGAAATGTACCAGACGCAGTCTTTATATTTAATGCTCGGCAACAGCTATTATCAGGCGCGCCAGCATCAACTTGCCGTGAAGAATAGCGAGAATGCGCTTGCTGAATCCCTGAACAGGGGCGATACTTTTTGTCAGGCTGCGGCATTGAACAATCTTGGCCTGGTATACAAAAGAAATGGCGAACTTCAAAGGGGACTGAAGTACCATGAAAGGGCCTTAATAGTTCATCAGGGTATTTCCGATAACTATTCCGAAGGAAATACACTCTACAACATGGGCAGCATTTACTATCTTCTTGGAGATATGGAAAAAGCCATGCAGTACTTTGACAGGGCGCTGATTGCCTACAGGATTGCCCATAACCTCAAGGGCGAGGCAACCACTTTAAGCAAAACAGGCCATGTCTATTTTGTATTTGGAGATATGGAAAAAGCTTTAAAATACCTGGGCAGGGCTGAAGAAATCTTTAAGAAAATTGGCGCAGACAGACAGGTGGAAATTGCAAAGGACAAAATTCTGGAAATAACGGCACGTATGGAAGAATCCTGATTACAGGACTTGAAGCTGGTGACGGTTACTCTTTTCCAATTTTTTTTTTGGGCTTCTTCTTTTTCATGCATTCGCCGTCCTTTCTAACAAAGGCGCAAAGCATAGGATTGTAGTATTCCTTGCAGTTCAGGGGATTATATAGAGGGCATTCAGGATTTTTTTCCGACATTTGGCGGACTTCCCTTTCAAGTCATGTATAGTCAATGCTGTGCTGCTAAACAATGATTATGATAAAAATATATATTGAAACATTATTATTAAAAAAAAGGCACTGGCGAATCACCAGAAAATATGGAAAAAAATTAAAGTTGGTGCAATTCGCATCTTACCCAAGATTTTTCTTTATAACACAAAACCTTGAACTTTACAAACACTTATAATTTTGCAAAAAAATAATTCATAATAATCCATAGGCTTTGACAATCTGACGTATTAATTCTATTAGGAATCTTTTACTAATTTTTTTAGTATGCTTAAGGAAACAAATTCAGGCAAAAGCCTCTTTTAAAAAAGTAAGACGATTTTTAAAAATAAGTAATGCAATTATATTGAGGAACAAATGACCACGGAAAACGACAGGTACAGCGAGTTTAGAACGGAGTTGTCAGACCTGTGCAAAGAGCTTTCAGCACTTTTCATTACTGCGACCACCATCCCCGGATTTTCAGGCCAGGCCTTTACTGACTGGGAAAAATCCCTTTCCGGCATCATGAAAAAAGTCTCCTCCGATGTGCTGAAGGTGGCGACTGTAGGGGCAATAAAATCAGGCAAAAGCACCTTTGTGAACTCCATTTTCAGGGGGGATCACTTAAAAAGGGGTGCTGGTGTTGTGACCTCCTTTGTTACCCGGATGGGTAAATCAAGCGAAAACAGGGCGGTTTTGACCTTTAAGTCATTAGATGAAGTTAATGCGGATATAGAGCAGGCTACTGTTCTGTTGCCTGGATTCAGGCTTAATGAAAATGCCCGCCAGGTCGACATTACCAATTTTTATCTGCGGGATCTGCTGGAAAAATCGCTTGCCGGCCTGACCGCTGATGAGCTGATAACAGAGGATGCACGAAGCCTCAACAGCGTGCTGCTTTCCTCATATGTAAATGGATATGACCAGATCAAGTCCCAGCTTCCCCAGAAGGTGCTGATTCTTGACGGCAACATGATAGCAAAGCACAAGGACTATGTCGGAGATGAGACCCTTGCTGTATTTTTAAAGGATGTTGAACTTCGTCTTGACACCGGAGCAATCGGTGAAGGCGTGGAGATTGCCGACTGTCAGGGAAGTGATTCACCAAACCCCCTGCACCTTGCCCTGATACAGGACTATCTGGTGACAGCCCACATCATGATTTATGTGGTAAGCTCCAGAACCGGACTGCGAAGAGCAGACATCCGTTTTCTGAACATGCTCCGCAAGATGGGAATGTCTGAAAACCTGATATTTATGGTCAATGTTGATATAAACGAGCATGAGTCCGTGGAAAGCCTCAAGGCACTTATTGCGCGGATAACCGAAGAGATAGCCATAATTAAGCCCGACCCGGAGGTCTATGCGTATTCTGCGCTTCTGAATCTTTTTAGAGATACAAGGGCAGAGCTTACCACAAAGGATAGAAAAAAACTCGAACTCTGGGACAGTGATCTTGATTTTGTAGAGTTTTCCGACGAGGGTGCAGAAGTTTTTACAAAATCATTTTTAAAAAAGCTGTCGGGCCGCAGGTACGAGCTTTTGCTGAAGGATCGCCTGGGCAGGATAAATGTAATAACTGCGGGGATGCGCCAGTGGATATTGATTAACAAAGATCTTGTGTCCGGCAATGGCGGGTTGTCCGAGGATCTGCTTAACCGGGTCAGGAGCCACCAGGCCAAGATGACCCAGATCAAGCAGATGGTTAAAAATGCCCTGGACGGCACTGCCATGCAATTGAAAAAGGAAATATCCAGAGAGTCAGACAAGTTCTTTGACCGCAGGGATGGCGAGACCATCAGGGATCTGGCGGTGTTTATCGGCAATTATGGGTTTGCAAAGGAAAAATATGAATCCGATGTAAATCCTAAAAATTTTTACAGCACCCTTTACTATGTTTATCAGGAGTTCAAGCAGGCCCTTGATAACTACATGGCAGAAACCGTCAATCCAAGGATTATCCGCCATGTGTCTGAAAAGGAAAAAAAGATCAAGGCGGTTCTCGAATCAAACATAGAACCCTTTGATGTTATGGTGAAGGATGCAATTTTTGGTTACTACTCTGCTGTTGATCCTGATAATTCATTAAACATAGCCGAAAGCACAAATGGTGCAGAAGCTACGGAAGAAGCAGTATCCCTTAATGATCTTGAGCCGCTGAAAAATGCACTGGATATCCGGCTGCCTGCGGCAACGGCTGTTATGCGCTACAGCGCAAGGATCAAGACAGAGGCCGTGCTTAAACTTGGGTATTACTCTTTTGTGCGAGTAGTACGAAAGATGATGAAGCAGCCGATTCAAAACGATAGAAAAGATGAAGTAATGGCCCTTGATGATGGTGTGAAGCAGATGAAAAAGGAAACACTTGGAAGCGTTCTCTATCACATGAAGGACTACCAGGAAAACCTCAAGTTCCAGTACTTCCACCGACTTATTGATGCATGCACCGAGTCCCTGTACGAGTCGCTTCTCGACAGGTTTCAGGCATATGCAACCGACCTGACTGAAATAGCCGGCTTGATAAACCGCAGGCAAATTGATAAGGAAAGAGCAGAAGATATTTTAAAGGGAATGGAAATTTCCGCAAGGAAGATTCAGGAAAGGCTATTGGTAGTACAAAATGAAATACGCTCCGGTGCATAATATATTTGTACTTGAAAACGGAAAATGATGCTGAAGATATAGAACCAGCCGAGAAAATAATCTAAAACGGTAGATGAGGAGGAAGCATGGCAGCAAAGAGGGCACGGATAATAGCCATTGCCAATGAAAAGGGAGGAGTAGGAAAAACAGCTACAGTCGTCAATATGGGGGCGGCATTGACCCTTGAGGAAAAAAAAGTTTTAATAGTTGATATGGACCCGCAGTTCAACGCCACTTCGGGCCTGGGAATAACACCAGCCGAAGACACACTGAGCACCTACGACATCCTGATGCAGACAGACTCAATAACAACCGAAGATGTTATTGTAGAGACTGAATTTGAGGATCTGCACCTTATTCCTGCACACGTGGACCTGGCCGGCTGCGAAATAAAACTTGTTGAAGAACAGGGCCGTGAAAATCGGCTCAAGCAGGGTCTGAAGAGCATACTTTCCAGTTATGATTTCATCATCATAGACACGCCGCCAAGCCTGTCCCTTTTAACGGTAAACGTGTTCGCATGCGCAGACGAGATTCTGGTTCCATGTCAGACACAACCCTATGCTTATAATGCCCTGGAAGAACTGTTCGACACCATAGAAGCTGTTCAGGATGAAATAAATCCGAAGCTCAAAGTCTCCGGGATACTCGCCACATTTTATGACAAAAGAACCAGGGTCAGTATCAATACATTTGAAAAGCTCGAAAAGCACGATGTGTACGGCAAGCTGCTGTTTGACACGAAGATAAGGGTTAATACGAAAATCGCAGAAAGTTCCGAGGTGGGCCGCCCAATAGTGTTCTACATGCGGAGCAGCTTTGGTGCAATCGACTACAACAGCCTGGCAGAAGAAATTGTTGCCTGATTTTTTTTTAAAGTACTTTTTTTTGCTGCTTGAAAAAACTGCCAGGCACAGCTTTGGATTTCATCACAGGTATCAAAGTAGTATTTGTCGTTTCGGAGAGATCATATGGTTACCAGCGGCAGCATATCTAAGGGCGAAAAAAAAGACAGTTCATCCCAGGTGAAGATATTTTTTTCTGCTTATGCAGGGATCATACTCATATTCCTGTTAATCGGGCCGTGGGCTTTCTCGTCAACCTGGGTCAGCTCCAGTGACTTCCACGCCAGTATTGAGATTGCGAGTTCTTTTATCGCCTTAATTGCTGCGGTTGCCTGCATGATGTACTTTTTTGGGCTGAAAAGCAGGTACTACCTTATTATCGGCCTGGGATTTTTCATATGCGGCAGTGAAGATATGATACATGGCTTCTTCAGCTTTCACAGGCTGTTTGCCGGAACTGGAGTCGATTTCAGCAGGTTCATCCCCGGAACCTACGTTGCCGGCAGATCAATACTGGCGATCACGATTATTATTGCGGCTTTGCTGGAAACAAGAATGGCAAAGCTAAGAGCATCGCAGATTAAAAGGGAAGCACTTATCTTCTCTTTAGTTGCTTTAGTTCTGGGAGGCGGTGCTACTGCATTTGTGTTTTCCCTGCCCCTGCCGCAGTTTATTTTTCCCGATGCTGTCATGTCAAGGCCGGTTGATTTTGTTTCGGCTGTTTTATTCATGATTGCCCTAGTGCTGGTGTTGAAACGGTATCTTTTGCACAGGGATATTTTCTCAGGGATGCTGGCTGCCTGTGTTCTGCTTAACATTGGCGGGCAAATCTACATGTCATTTTCAAAGCAGCTTTTTGATATATTTTTTGACATAGCCCACATTGCAAATATCGTTAGTTACTGCATCCCAATGCTGGGTATATCTGTGCAGGGGCTGGAGGAGATCAACCAGCGTACTCTTTCGGAAGAATTACTGCAAACAGAAAAATGGAGGCTTTCCGAAATAATAGAAGGCACCAATGCCGGCACGTGGGAATGGAATATCCCAACAGGAGAGTGTTCCGTCAATGACCGCTGGGCAGCGATTGCAGGCTACACCCTCGATGAAATTTCTCCACTTTCCATTGACACTGTGGAAAACCTGACCCACCCCGATGACCTTGCAAACATAATTGAAATACTTGAAAAGCACTTCAAGCGAGAGCTGGACTACTATGTTTGCGAGTTCCGGGTGCGCAATAAAAATGGAGACTGGGTGTGGGTGCTTGATAAGGGCAGGGTCGCAACCTGGACAGATGACGGCAGGCCGCTTCTCATGGCTGGAACCCGCATGGATTTTACCGACCGCAAACAGGCTGAGGAAAAATTAAAAACCGCAAAGGATCAAGCTGAATCAGCCAACCGTGCAAAAAGCGAATTCCTGGCCAATATGAGCCATGAGATACGCACCCCAATGAACGCCATGCTTGGATTCAGCAACCTTATGCATAACATCGTTACCGATAAGCAACAAAAAAATTACCTCGACTCAATCCAGACCGCAGGAAAGGGGCTTTTAACCTTAATCAACGATATACTCGATCTTTCCAAAATCGAGGCTGGCCGTCTGGAACTTCAATACGAAGCAATTAACCCCCTTGCTGTTTTCAAGGCAATGGAACAGATATTCGGTACAAAAATCGCTGATCTGGACCTGGAGTTCATTATTGATATAGCACCAGACCTGCCTCCTGCCCTTATGCTGGACGAAATCCGGGTTCGTCCGGTTCTGTTTAACCTGATTGGAAATGCAGTTAAGTTTACAAAACAGGGCCATATAAAACTGTCTGCCTATAAATTAGATAAGACTGACAGCAGTTTTGTTGACCTGGTATTTATTGTAGAAGACACAGGCACAGGCATTGCCGAGGAGCAATCTGCAATTATTTTTGAAGCTTTTGTGCAGCAGGATGGCCAGCGCATACGGGAGTACGGAGGAACAGGGCTCGGACTTACAATCAGCAAGCGGCTGGTGGAAATGATGAGCGGTTATATAACGCTAACCAGCGCCATTAACAAGGGCAGTATTTTTGTTGTAACCCTGGAAAATGTAGAGGTTGCCAGGGTTGGTCCCAGTGCAAACACCTCAACCGTATTTTATGACTTGCGTAATATTGCCTTTGAAACCACGCAGGTTCTGATTGTTGATGATATTGATTCAAACCGCAGGCTGATAAAAGAATCATTAAGCCTGGCAGGACTGGAAGTAATTGAAGCAGTAAACGGGCAAGAGGCTGTAGAGATGGCAAAGGAGGTCTCACCGGGCATGATAATAATGGATATCCGAATGCCCGTAATGGACGGATTTGAGGCAGCCAAAAAAATAAAAACCAACCCCAAAACAAAGGATATTCCAATAATCGCCCTGACCGCATCCGCAGGCATTGAACATACCAGGAAAATTGAACAGTCAGCATTTGACGAGCATCTTTCCAAGCCGGTCAGCATGGGCAGGCTCTTTGAATATTTAGCCAAATACTTAAAACACACCCTGAAAGAAGCCGAAGAAAATGCCCGGCCCACATCCAGCGATGGAGACACAGCAGAAAATATTAAGGATATTCCCGAACTATTGAAGAGTATGAAAAATCAGATCATGCCTGAATGGGAAGCACTGACCGGAGTTATGGAAATGGATGAAGTAGAAGCATTTGCCAAAAAACTCGCCGACCTGGCAACACGCCATAACGCTGCATCCCTGCTTGAATACACGGAAAACCTGATCATGCTAATCCAAAGCTTTGACATAGAACAAATCGAAATCTCATTAAAAAGGCTTCCCGGTATTTGTGATGAAATGGAAAAGCTTGCTTGATGGGTTTAAGGTTTTGTTAAATTTTTTCTTTATACCATACAGCCTTGCCTGATAATGATTCAGGGTACAGCATAACAACTGCTTTATCCGCTAATTCTTTTGATGAGCTGGTCTTTTCATATTGTAAATATTGATAGATTGTTTCAGTTGGATTTTTTATTAAATAGTTTCTTATAGATCTCACCATTACATCAACTCTTCTTCCAGAATACTTCGGCAATTGTGGATGCCTGCCAAATTTTGGGTTTATATAATCCCATGTCCAAATGGTTCGGTAAGGAAGATGAGTTTGATTAAAAGGGTAAAAAAACCAGATGTCAAAATCATTTATACCAGTTTTTTTATCAACATAGTGCATGGCACCACCCTGACAGAGAGCGACCGCTATAGGGTTTTCAATATCATATCGGTCTAACCATTTGCGCCCTTTGCCATATATGAAAAACTTACTCAGGCGTTCAACACTGCCCAGGTGCAAGGCTTTTAGATCATCATTGGTAACTATTTCAAGGGAGCGATCTATTTCAGTAAATTTCTTCAAATTAAACCTCCTGTTCATAAAATCTATCTATAAAACTTCATCAAGCTGATCCTTAAGCCTCTTCGCCCATTTTGACTTGCTAAAAACCTGGTCTGGATTCACTTGTTCAAGAATTTTAAAGGAATGAGCGCCCTTGCCGTATTTGCCCTTTTGGGTGTCTTTTGTTGCTCTTTTCAATGCATCAAAAAGTACTGCCTTTTCAATCAATTCAATATTTCGATTTTTTGGCAAAGCTTTTGTGTTGAAATTATTTCCATAAAATTGTTCAATGCTGTCCTGGTCGGCAATCAACCACGCTTCCATGCACTGCACCATGAAATGCACTTGATTATCATTGGTATCTTTGGGTTTTTTCCAGGACTTGTCCCTGATATGCAGATGATCCCAGGGTCTGAACTGCCCCTCACGCTGGTGTGCTACATTAACCGCCTGTTCGCTGTCCACCAGCAAAAGCGGAAGTATATCATCGGATGGATTGTTTACTGCTGTGCGGAAATCATCAAAAGCACTTTGACGGGAACCACTGGAGTGTATTTCCGGAATTCTGCCTTTAAGTTTGGCCTTTTTAAAAAATTTTGAAAAAGCCCGGCGACACTCACGCTTTAATATTCTTTGGTCTCCCCCGCCCTCAACGTAGATTCTAATTTTTTTTTCTTTACTGCTCACCAGCGGTTTCCCCCAATTTCACCCTTTACCCACAGTTCGCCCAGAGTGTACTTTTCAAGCCAGTCTTTTAACTGGTCAGCGTCAAGGCGTTTCATGGAGGTGCGCCCGTTTTCCTTTTCGCACACAACAACCGACTCTGGCGTATCGCTGAGTGCGTCAATTAATATTTCCGAGTGGGTCGTAACGATAAGCTGGGAACGTGTTGATGCTTTCTTTAGAAGCTCCGCAAGAATGGGAATAATATCAGGGTGAAGGCCCAGTTCCGGCTCTTCAATACAGACAAGGGGCGGCGGTTCAGGATGGCAAAGGATCGCCAGCAGGCAGAGATAGCGGAGCGTGCCGTCTGAAAGGCGGGTCGCTGGAATCATAACGTCGCCCTCCTGCAAAACTATCTGAACAGTATTGCCAATAACGCTTATATCAAAATCTTCAAGCCCTTCGTAGAAATCCGCCAGATATTTTAGGATTTCCCTTTTAACCGCTGGTTTGCCCCGATGCTGGTTCAAAACCAGCCCAAGGTTCAGGCAGTCCTCGTCAAGAAAAACACCCGGAGCATCAGCAGGCTGTGGCTGTCGTAACTTTGCTCTGCGCCCAAATTGCCAATCCCTGTAAATTTTGATCCTACCAAGTTTGTAGCCAAGCAAAGTCGGTCCAGAAAAATCATTCGGGTCTTTCATCTGTGACAAGATAGATTGCTGGGGGTCAAGACCTTCTTGTCCAGGACTAAAAGTGTTTTCATTAGCTATAGAGGCTTGCAGTTCTTTTTGAAAACTGTATAGATTTTCTGTAAGAACGTTTCCACCAGAAGGTTTCTCCAGCTCAATATGCTCATCATAAATAAAAAATCGTTGCCCTGTTTCATAAAAAGACAACGTGTGCCGAAACCTTTCGCCGTCAACTCCTGGAGCGGAAACAGCAGCCCCAACTTCTGCAACAGGCGTATTCTCGCCTCCCTTCCACAACAAGTCGCTGACACCACCTCCTTTGCTTACAGCTTTTAAAATGTCCCTGGGCGCAGCCTGCAAAAGGGAAATTACTTCAATCAGGTTTGATTTGCCGGAACCATTCGGGCCGATTAACACATTAAGTGGCCCAAGGGGGATTGTTTCGCCTTCATCGCCAAAGGAGAGGATGTTTGTGAGTTTTATTTCTTTAAACAGCATAGTCTTCTTTATCTTTGCAAATTGTTATTGACAGGGTAATGTGATTTTTTTGAAGTGTATTAAATTATTGCAAATTATTCAAGCATAAATTGAATACAACGCAAGGGCAACGCATGTAAATATTTTAAAGCCCCTATCACCGGAGCCTGAGCTTGTCGAAGGCGTTGTTCCCGCAGTTCCACATTCCCTTCGACAAGCTCAGGGAGCGGCCTTCGACAAGCTCAGGGAGCGGTATATCGAGCTTTCCCATTGACTCGGTTGCTGAGCTTGCCGAAGCACAGGCTCAGGGAGCGGGGTTGAGGATATTTGAGGGCCAGCATATAAAACACCTGAAAAATAAAATCGTGGACTTTCTAAGTGGGTGTACCCTTGAATACAACAAATATATCACATCAACATGAGTGTGAAACTCAGTAGATTCCATGTCACCTGAAATTTTCGTTATACTGTTGCAATCCAAATTAAAAGTCACTGGCTGTTTTTTCTTGACATGAATCCCCTGTGTAATTTATTGAAGTTCATCGTTGCTCTATTCTATGGCAAAGATTTCGCACAATTTTTATTAGAAATTATTACTTATTTCACAAACGAAGCAATCAGCTTCGTTAAAACATCTAAGTTTTCAGGAGAATAAAAATGGAACAAACCATGATACCACCAAATGTAGAAGAATATATAGCAGTACAGAGGGCTGCGATTGCATCCAATCCGGAGTGCGGGACTTCCCATTACAATCTTGCTGTTGGGCTTTTGGGGCAGAAGAATTATGAAGAGGCGGAAAAGGAGCTTCTTGAAGCGATTGATTGCAGTCCGACACTGGCAGAGGCATATGTTCTGCTTGGCGGTATTGCTCTTCAAAGGGGTGATCTTGAGGGATGTCTGTCCTTTAATAAAAGGGCAATAAACGTCCGTGCCGGTTTTTCAGAGGGCTGGGGCAATATTGGTTTTGTGAATTTGCAACTGGGCAGAGTGGATGATGCAATCCATGCGCTGGAAAAGGCCATATCGTACAATCCAAAGTTTATCCAGGCAGTTTCGACACTTGCCAATGCTTATTTGATGCAGAATGATCTGGACAAGTCCATTGAGCTTAATTTCAGAGCGCTTGAAATTGATCCTGGATTTGCAATTGCCCACAACAACCTTGCAATTTCATATATGGAAAAGGGCGACAAGGAGCTTGCAACAACACATTTTGCAAAAGCCACTGAAATGGGCTATGCAACTGCGCCTGAGCTTCTGGCAGACCTGGAGAAAATGAACTAATTGCAGGAACCGAAAACACGCCTTTATATATACGATTCTCAAACGCCCGGCACTCCAGACTGGGAAGGCAGACTCCTGCCCGATTACGGGCAGGGTGCTAAATCCGGGAATAACGAAGCCTCAACCCACACCTTTGGCGATTACTTCTCCGCCTTAAAATCCTTCTGCCTGATTGACGATTGCCGCCACCTCAGGGGTGCTGTAAAGCAAATTTCCAGCAGGGACGGCAATATATCAGGAATCGACATTACCGCAAAAAAACACGGCAGGCTTTATCACCCCGCAAAAATTGATGTTTTTTATAGTGACGAGCATTTTTTATTTGCTGCAAACCCTGCATTTTCCAGTGCCGGGCAAGAGATGATCGAGAAGGAAGTTACCGCACTCCTGACAATTGAGGCAAAATACGATTCACCATACACCCCGAAAGTTGTAGCGGCTGGTGATGGAGTTGATTGCTCCGGCAGTACGATCCCGATTTTTTTGTGCAACTGGTTTGAGGGATTTTCCGAGTTTCATTACACAGGCGATGGCAGCAGGGTTATTGTCTGGAAAGAGGATGGCGAGGATTTTCTGGCCGGGACAGAGGATGTTTTAAAAATTCATGAATTAACAGCCAGCATTCTCACCAGCCTGTACGATTTTGAGACCTCGGAGCGTGTCAGCCGATGGAGCCACGCAGCCGGTGATTTTATTGCAAAATTTGAGGATGATGGCCCGGATATCAGGCTGATAACCGTCAGGGAATATTCTCCCATGCTGGAGGCGGGGATCAGCTCGCCTGTTGAGGTGTTGGAGGGGCTGCTTTTATTTTTGATGGATCTTTCTATAAAGAATCGGACAGACAGGCTTGACGGCACCGGGGATTATGTTCTGGCAGCCAGTGAATCAATAAATGCAACCCTTGCAGGATTTTTCAGGGCTTTTAGGGAGGGCATGCCTGACGATCTTATTACAGCTTTTTCCCATTTTGTTTCAGGAATTGGAAAAAACAGGTTCAACCAATACGCAGAATCGGTTTTGGGTTCCTATGACCCTGCCCTTTCATGGATTGATGTTTTTATGAAAGATGCTGAAAATCATAAAATAATTCTATATAAAGGTCTTGAGCCATTTTTATAGGGCAGTGTATTTAAAGGATTTACCGAAAAATTGGACAGCCAGAATCAAGGCGGGTCGCTTTGGCTTGATTAAGTATTGACAAATAAATCCAAATAATAATATAGTCGCTTCTTTGAATGTTTGCAAAGTGCGAGAGCCAGGTATTTGTTTTTTTGCAAATCAAGCATATACGTATAAAAATCGCGTTTTTAATGACAATTATTAGCTACAGCGATTAAGAATATTAAAGAAAAGAATACAAATGATGTTTGAGAGGAGGTGGCTGGAGCTTTAGATCACTTTATCAAAAAAGATTTTTTGTAATATGTAAATAAAAGAAGGTTAATTTTTTTTTAATTTCAATTGGAGGTAATACAATGGCAAAACATGCAACTCCCTTGTTGGACCAGCTTGAGAGTGGCCCGTGGCCGAGCTTTGTGTCCGACATAAAGCAAGAAGCCGAAGTAAGGGCCAAAAACGAGAAAGGCGTTGAGTATCAGATTCCAGTCGATGTCTGTGACGACCTTCTCGGAGTTTTAGAGCTGTCCTTCAAACACGGCAGAACCCATTGGAAGCACGGCGGAATCGTTGGTGTATTCGGTTATGGCGGCGGCGTTATTGGCCGTTATTGTGACCAGCCAGAGATGTTCCCCGGAGTCGCACATTTTCATACAATCCGTATCAGCCAGCCGGCTGGTAAATATTACAACACAAAATTCCTGAATCAGCTTTGTGACCTGTGGGACTTCCGCGGAAGTGGACTCACAAATATGCACGGCTCAACAGGTGATGTTGTTCTGATTGGTACACAGACTCCTCAGCTCGAAGAAATCTTCTATGAGTTGACTCATAACATGGGACAGGATCTTGGTGGATCAGGCTCAAACCTGAGAACCCCTTCTGACTGTATTGGCTCATCACGCTGCGAATACGCATGCTACGACACACAGAATCTGTGCCATACCCTTACAATGGAATACCAGGATGAGCTTCACCGTCCTGCTTTCCCATATAAATTCAAGTTTAAATTTGATGGATGCCCCAATGGTTGTGTTGCATCAATCGCACGTTCTGACATGTCCTTCATTGGAACCTGGCGCGATGACATCAGAGTCGACCAGGAAGCTGTCGCCGGTTATGTAGGCGGAGAGCTTGTACCTAATGGTGGCGCTCATGCTTCCCGCGACTGGGGTGCATTTGACATCCAAGAAGAAATAATCGACCTTTGTCCGACTGGTTGTATGCGTTATGAAGGCGGCAAGCTCGAAATCAATAACAGAGAATGTACCCGCTGCATGCATTGTATCAATGCAATGCCACGTGCATTGAGAATTGGCCTTGACAGAGGATGTTCTATCCTGGTTGGCGCCAAAGCTCCTATCCTTGATGGTGCCCAGATGGGTTCCCTCCTCGTGCCTTTTGTTAAAGTTGAAGAGCCTTACGACGAGATCAAAGAAGTTATTGAAGCAATCTGGGATTGGTGGATGGAAGAAGCCAAGAACCGCGAACGTTTGGGCGAATTGATCAAACGTCAGGGCTTCCAGAAAATGCTCAAGGCTTGTAACATCGAGCCTGTTATTCAGCATGTCCAGGAACCGAGACACAATCCATACATCTTCTGGAATGAAGATGAGGTTGAAGGCGGTTGGGACCGTGATGTAAACGAATTCAGAAAACACCATCTGAGATAAGGGAGGATCAATAATGGCATTCGTATCTTCAGGATATAATCCAGACAAGCCGATGGAAGACAGAATTACAGACATCGGCCCCAAACATTTCGAGGAATTTTATCCTCCAGTCATCAAAAAGAACAAAGGCCAGTGGCTGTATCATGAAATCCTTCAGCCTGGCGTTCTTGTTCATGTATCTGAGACCGGAGACAAGGTATATACGGTAAGAGTTGGCGGCGCACGTCTTATGACGGTAACCCATATTCGTGAAATCTCTGAGATCGCAGACAAACATTGTGACGGCTTTCTCAGGTTTACCTCAAGAAATAACATAGAGTTCATGGTAGACAGCGAAGACAAAGTCAGACCGCTGATCGAAGACCTTGAATCACGCAAGTTTGCTGGCGGAAGCTTCAAGTTTCCAGTTGGCGGAACCGGCGCAGGAATCACAAACATCGTTCATACCCAGGGTTGGATTCACTGTCATACCCCGGCAACAGACGCATCAGGCCCGGTAAAGGCTGCCATGGATGTACTGTTTGACGATTTTAAACAAATGAGACTTCCAGCACAGTGCAGGGTTTCCCTGGCTTGCTGTCTCAATATGTGCGGTGCTGTACATTGCTCCGACATCGCTATCCTTGGCTATCACCGTAAGCCACCGATGATGGATCATGAGTACCTTGACAAAATGTGTGAAATTCCTCTTGCTATCTCTGCCTGCCCAACAGCAGCTTTGAAGCCAACCAAGGTGGAATTTGAAGGCAAGACCCTCAACTCAATCGCCATCAAGAACGAAAGATGTATGTTCTGTGGTAATTGCTACACAATGTGTCCCTCAATGCCTCTGGCAGATACTGAGGGTGACGGTATTGTACTTATGGTAGGTGGAAAGGTTTCAAATAGAATCAGCGCACCTAAGTTCTCCAAGGTTGTTGTTGCGTTTATTCCTAATGAAGCTCCACGCTGGCCATCAACAACAGCAGCTATCTCCAAGATAGTTGAGGCATATTCCGCAGACGCCAATAAGTACGAGCGTGTTGGCGAATGGGCCGAGAGAATCGGATGGGAAAGGTTCTTCGACAAATGCGAACTCGAATTTACCCATCATCTTATTGATGACTTCCGTGATCCTGCATACTACACCTGGCGTCAAACGACCCAGTTTAAGTTCTAAGATATTTAAGACCCTGAGAGGGAGGCGGATCAATGTTTCCCTCTCAATAAACTAAAAAGTTTTGCCGAAGCCGATTGCTTAATTTATTCCGAAGGCCTGGTTATGAAATAAGCAAAAAGCTCTTAAGATGAAGGAATATTATTATGGAATTCGATGAAGCAAAAAAAATGATAGTTGAAAAACTTGAGAAAAAAGCCAAAACAAAGACCAAGTTTTACTTCAACGATCTTGCCAAGATTCTCGACATGAAACCAAGACTGGCTAAAAAGCTTGTCACTAAAATGGTTGAAGAAGGCGTATTGGAATACTGGTCAAGTGGAAGTACCTCGATGTACGGACTCAAAGGTGCTGGCAAACAGGCTGGCGCAGAAGGCGAATAAGCATTAAATGCGGCGTTCCGGCCTGATCATAGCTGCCCTCAGGGGCGGCTCTGGGAAAACCATGATTTCTGTCGGAGTAACCGCTGCCTTAAAAAATTCTGGCAAATTTGTTGCCCCCTTTAAAAAAGGGCCAGACTATATTGATGCTGGCTGGCTGGCGCTTGCTGCTGGTCGGCCATGCAGCAACCTTGACCCCTTTCTCATGGAGCCACACACAATTCTGCGCTCTTTTGCAAGCCACTCTGAAAACTCCCACATATCAATAGTAGAAGGCAACCGTGGCCTGTTCGACGGCATGGATTCCGTTGGAACCACCAGCACGGCAGAGCTGGCAAAACTGCTGAAACTTCCTGTAATACTGATAATCGACTGCACAAAATGCACCCTTACGGTGGCTGCCCTTGTTGCCGGGTGTGCTGATTTTGATAAGGACGTGAACATAAAGGGCGTGATCCTTAACCGTATAGCAGGAAAACGCCACCAGAGCGTAATTCGTGAGGGGATCGAGAAGCATACCAATATACCGGTTATCGGAGCAATTCCACGGATGAAGGAGTCTGCATTCCCGGAAAGGCACATGGGGCTGGTTCCTACTGTGGAGCATTTCTGGGCAAAGGAATCCCTTGACCGGGCTGCTGATATTGCTTCGAAATACCTTGATCTTGATGCTCTGTACGAGTTTTCACAGGACACAGGAGAGCTTGATGAAGCCTGTCTGCATGATACGCCTGCAACAGTATCCGATGACCAGACACATGAGGGCCCAGCACAACGGGTTCGCATAGGAGTTATGCGGGATTCCTGCTTTCAGTTTTATTACCCGGAAAATCTTGCTGCTCTGGAAGAAAACGGTGCAGAGTTGGTTTTCACAAGCCCGTTTTCAGATGAGAATGTGCCGGATGTTGATGCCCTGTACATTGGCGGAGGTTTTCCAGAGACACATGCTGCACAGATTGCCCGCAATGAAACATACAATTCCCAAATCAAGTCGCTTGCCCAAAAGGGCCTGCCGATTTACGCAGAATGCGGCGGTCTGATGTACCTGGGTGAAGAGCTTGTTCTTGATGGCGTTCACTATCCAATGGCGGGCGTGATACCGGCGGTTTATGGGTTTTCAGAAAAGCCGCAGGGGCATGGCTATACCGTGGTGACTGCTGAAAAGGAAAATCCTTATTTTGCCGTGAACGAAGAACTAAGGGGCCACGAGTTCCATTATTCAAGCGTTCTTGAATGGAAAGGAACCTCTGACATGCTTGTGTTTCGCATGGACCGTGGAACTGGCTTTATGAACAAACGGGACGGCATCCTGGTTAATAACGTATTTGCATCATATACTCACCTCCACGCACTTGGCTCAACCACCTGGGCAGCATCTTTTGTTAAAAGGGCTGTGGAGTATGCCCAGAAAGGGTAATAAGCACGATGGTGGTTTTTTTTAGTTGCCATAGATCCCAATATATGACTTCTGCTTAATCGCGTTAATACCCTGCATTTTTCACGGCACCTCACCAATACTTCAGTCATTATTACTCTTTTTTGCATATTTACAGCTTCTCATTATTAATGCCCTGATTTTGGAAAAGGCATATACTGTGTCCTGTATATTTTGTACCGCTATCCCTTGTGCCCCTAAAAACTGTTCCCTGAATACACTATTCATCCGGCAGGATGCCTGTGAAAAAAGGGAATAATCATAGTTAAATGTGAATAATTTGGTTGAGACTCATTCGTGTTTGTGCTACCTTGTTAATTCAAAGAAAAGACTAAAGAGAGATTTTTATCTGAAAAAAAACACATTTTCTTTGAACAATACTATTGTTCAAATGTGTTTGCCTATATTAATAAAATGTTGCCAATGGAACTGGGTTGTAAGTATTTGATATGTGAAAGTTAATAGCTGTTTTAATAAAGGTGTCCGGGGGGAGCGATGAAAACCAGTAAAATGACCTGCTTTGCAAATTTCCTTTTAGTTTCAGTTTTGGCCCTTCTTTTTATACTTCCATTTCAAACAGCATTTGGAACAACCGATGCAGTTGTTCAAAAATGGGTAAAAGAGTTTCAGCCCTCTGCTGTTTCTCAGGAAGAACAGGCAAAGGAGCTTGCGTGGTTTGCCGAGGTTTCAAAACCCTTCAGGGGCAAGATGATTCGCTCAACGGCAGAGGATATTAAAACACATTTCTGGGAAAGCAGGGTGCTTGCCAAGGCGTTTCAGGAAATTACCGGCATACAGGTCGAGCATGAAATTATAGGCGAAGGTTCCGTTGTACAGCGCATCATGGAGCAATTGAAAACCGGCAGGAACATATATGATATTTATGTTAATGATGCAGACCTTGTGGGTACGCATTTGCGCAGCCAGGGTGTTGTAAATCTTTCTGAGTATATGAAAAATTCAGGAAAAGCCTATACAAATCCAAGGCTTGACCTTGGTGACTTTCTAAATCTGGAATTTGGACAGGACTATGACGGCAACCAGTTGCAGCTTCCAGACCAGCAGTTTGCAAACCTGTACTGGTTCAGGTACGATTGGTTTACCAGGCCGGACATCATGAAAAAATTCAAGAAAAAATATGGGTACACACTTGGTGTTCCGGTAAACTGGGCTGCCTATGAAGATATTGCAGAATTTTTTACAAATACTCCAATTGACGGCAAAAAGGTTTACGGACATCTGGATTACGGCAGGAAATCGCCTTCGCTGGGCTGGAGGTTCACCGATGCCTGGTTATCAATCGCAGGTGTTGGGGATAAAGGTCTCCCCAATGGTCTGCCCGTTGATGAATGGGGTATTCGTGTAGAAAACAAGGTTCCTGTAGGTTCTTCTGTTGAACGTGGCGGTGCGATGAACGCTCCCTCTGCTGTGTATGCTTTAACAAAATATATTGACTGGCTCAACAAATATGCACCACCCGAAGCAAAACGCTGGCGGTGGGTCGATGCCGGCCCAAAGGCTGCCAGGGGCGATATTGCCCAGAGAATTTTTCAATATATTACATGGCTGTCGCACGATGATTTTCACAGGGCCGGCAGTCCGGTTGTGGGCAAGGATGGCAGCCCATTGTGGCGGGTTGCACCAACACCCCACGGCAGGTATTGGGACGAGGGCATGAAGGTCGGGTACCAGGATGCTGGAAGCTGGACGATTCCTAAAAACGTAAAGGGTCAGCGCAGGGCAATGGCATGGCTGTGGGCGCAATTTTGTGTTTCCAAGACAGTCTCGCTTGGAAAATTTCTTGAAGGCGGCACGCCAGTCCGTAAATCAACGGTATTTGCAAAGTCGCTGGACCCGATAAAACATAAAATGGGCGGAATCATAGATTTTTATCGTTTCCCTGCTGAAAACAAATGGACAGATTCCGGCCCGAATGTTCCACATTACCCGGACTTGTCTGCGGTATGGTGGCCGAATATTTCCAGGGCTATAAGCGGACAGTACACCCCGCAGCAGGCAATGGATGCTATTGCAAAAACCCAGGATGGCTTGATGGCAAGGATGAAGCTTGTGAAATATTCTCCCAGACTTTCAAAACCAAAGGGTAAGAAGTACTGGCTGAATCAGCCAGGAGCACCAAAGGCAGAGCGTCCAAGGCCAAAGCCGATTACGATTTCATATGATAAACTGATCAAACAGTGGAGGTAATTTTATTTTTTTGGTGCACTTTGCTGCACTGTTTACAGTCAGGCACTAATCAATGAGTTCTGGGTTGCAGTCACGGCACTGCTATGCCCGGTGTTATGGATAAACAGCGTATTGATCTCCATCTCTTTAGCTAAAGTAGTTTACTATTTGTTCCAATAAAAGGGCGGGTATGCATTCAAAGCGGAAGTTAAAGTCAGCCGGAAACGGTCTCATGTTTAACATAAAATTTGGTATCAGCAACAAGATATTGTCGATGGCATTGCTGATACTTATTCTCTTTACAGTTGCGCTGTCTGTCATGATCGGGATGACCAGTTTTAATAACCTGACAATGGTGACAATGGATGAGCTTGAACGCATGTCCAATATTTTAACGCGAAACATTTCAGGTTTAGAGAAAAATGCAGTTCAGATAGTAAAAAGTTTTGAAAAAAACGACACTGTTACTAAACATGTTACGCAACTGACGAACCTGGGACCATATTTTGCTTCGGATCAATCCCTGATCGGACAGCCAATAGAGGATTCAGAAATTATTTACTCATTCCAGTCTCAACTGGAACTGATTCAAATTCTCCAACCCCTGCAGCTTCTCAATAAGCTCTCTGCTATCAGTTTTTACCTTACTTCTCCATTTGACATGATAGCTGATTCCAGGCCGGTGCTTGCTGTCCGGCTGGATGCAAAGGCTATTTATGCTACGCAGTTTGCTACAAAGGGGAAAGTAGATGACCGGATCATTCAACATCTGCAAGCCCGGAAACTCAAGCCGCCTTCTCCTGACTACTTTGATATCAGCTCTGTTTATTCGCTGCCGCCGGAAAAATTTTATAGGGATAACAACTTTCAGCCCATTGAGAAAAATTTCGGCCATGACTTTTATACAGGTAGCTGGAAGTCGATGGTTCCGCCATCTACGCAGGTCAAAGTAAAGGTTGAGGCACAGGCCTTTTCCCAGCTTATAGAAACAAAGGATTCACTTATGATCCTGACGGTATATCCTGTAAAAGCTCAGGTTGCCGACCCGGATACCTTCCAGAACAGGCAGACCCCTGTAGGGCTGATTGTCACGGAGCAGAAACTCGATAAACCGCGGCTTGTTGAGCTGAAGCATGAACTGGGTATTGATGTTGGCCTGGCTTATAACAATGAGCTGACAGTCACAAGCATAGATGGAGTCAACAAAAGGATACCCCTTGAAGATCCGGAAACAGTTTCAATAAACAATAAGATGTATTACTACTCACAAAAGCCGGTTTTTTTGTCTGATAATGTAATCACCGGTATCCAGGCGGTTGCGTTAAGTCCCATATCAACGCTGGCAGAGCTTAACCAGAAGTTGTCGCTCCAGATTATTTATTTAAGTGCCATCATGATGCTTTTGACGGGAGTTATTACTTACTTATCAGTAAGACGATTGATAAAAAAACCGCTTCACAAGCTGTTGCTCGGTGTTCAGCATGTAGCCGAGGGCAACCTGAGCCACAGGGTGCATATTGATTCTTCTGATGAGCTTGGACTTCTTGCCGGGACATTTAATGAGATGGCCGACAAGCTGAAAACAACCGGTGATGCCCTGCAGGATTCTTACAATGATTTGGAAAAACGGGTAGAAGAACGCACCCTCGAACTTCAGGAAACTAATAAGGATCTTGTGGAGGCCAAAATTGCGGCTGATGCAGCCACCGAGGCAAAAAGCGAATTTCTGGCGAACATGAGCCATGAAATCCATACACCCATGAACGGTATCCTCGCCTCTGCTGATCTGGCACTTGCGGAAGAATCCTTTGATAAAGTCAAAAAATATCTACAGATGATCCACAGGTCAGGGTATTCTTTGCTGGGAATTATTAACGATATATTAGATTTTTCAAAAATTGAAGCAGGCAAACTCGACCTTGAGTTGCGCCCCTTCAGGCTGGATGAAGTGCTTGATAACCTGGCTGGAATGTTTTCATATAAGGCGCTGGAAAAGAAAATAGAGTTGCTTGTTGATGTTGATTCCAACATCCCCAAGGCTTTGGTAGGCGATGCATTAAGGGTTCAGCAGATTCTGACAAACCTGGTGGGCAATGCAGTAAAGTTTACTCCCCAGGGTGGGGTAATATCCGTGGGAATTACTGGAGAAGAAGTCTCTGAAACCCTGGCGTTTCTGAAATTTTCAGTAAAAGATACTGGTCTTGGAATGAACCCGGAGCAACTGTCAAAAATGTTTCAACCCTTTAGCCAGGCCGATGCCTCAACCACAAGGAAATTCGGTCGCACTGGATTGGGATTGTGCATCTCCAAGCAGCTTACAGAACTGATGGGCGGGAAAATCTGGGTGGAAAGCGAGTTCCATGTTGGCAGTAGATTTTCCTTTAATGCAAAATTTGAACGTCAGGATCAGGAGCAGGAAGAAAAGCTGGTGATTCCTCATGATCTGGAAAACCTGCATGTTCTGGTGGTTGACGATACTGGCGCCAGCTGAAGAATAGTTAAAAAAATGCTGGAATTTTTTAATTACCGTGTCACCCTTGCTGCCTCTGGCATGGAAGCTCTGGATACTTTACAGCAATTCGGGCCTGGTTCAAGTTCTGAAATAGACCTTGTGATAACAGACTGGAAAATGCCGGGTCTCGACGGAATTGAAACATCGAAAAGAATATTGTCTGATCATAATGAAAAAATACCGATTCTTATGATGACCAGCTTTGGACAGGCAGCAGAAAAAAAAGCAGCAGAAAAGGTCGGCATTAAAGGATTTCTTACCAAACCGGTTAGCCTGCCCACCCTTTACAGCTCAATACTGGCAATATTTGGTAAGGGAAGCCATGTAAAGACAAACGGAAATAAAATAACAACAAAGGCATCGCTCCACAAGAAACGACTGAAAGGGATGAAAATCCTGGTTGCCGAAGATAATGTAACAAATCAGGAAATCGCATTGGCGATACTTGAGGGTGCAGGAATGAAGGTAACGATTGTCGAAAATGGAGTAAAGGCTGTTGTGGCTGTGGAGAATGAGTTTTATCATGCTGTGCTGATGGATATGCAAATGCCGGAAATGGACGGTTACGAAGCAACCAGGACAATAAGGAAGAACTCAAAATTTTGGGATTTACCAATAATAGCCATGACCGCCCATGCCATGAAGGGTGATGAGGAAAAATGTCTGGAAGCAGGCATGAACGGATATGTAAGCAAGCCGATTAACCAGGACAACCTGTTTTATACATTATCCAAAAAAATTATTCAAGCTGAGGAAACCCATGAACCTGACCAGTCACAGGGGGCAATGCAAGGCCATGAATCTGATGAGGAAGCAATTGCAGAGCAATCATATGCCGGGTTTCCCCTGATGGTTCCGGGTTATAAACCTGGGAGAAGCAATGGATGCCCTTGGCCTTGATGAGGCAACCTTTAAGACAATCCTGAAGGGTTTTAATAAAGGTAATACCAGCAGCAATGATGAGATGGATAATGCTTTTAAGGAAAAAGACTGGGGAGCTTTACAGGCACTGGCACACAGCCTGAAAGGAAGCGGCAGCAGCATAGGGGCCAGGGATCTGCAAAAAGAAGCAGATAAGCTGGAAATCGCAGCCAAAGAAAAGAATATACCCGTGATTGAAGGGCTGGTGGAAGTGGTCAAGGGCAAGCTTGATCAGGTGGTGGATTCCATTGAAAAGCTCATTGCGCCTGCTGGCAGCAGTCCGGCAGCAACCCGGCAGAAACGGATTGATCCTGAGCAGCGGATATTTGTATTGAAAAAACTTAATGATGCTTTTGAAAGTTATGAATATGAAGAAATTCGTAGCTGCCTGGATGCTGTTAGGGAAAACTTTACTGCCGATGAAATCAAAGCGCTTCAGGATCAGATAGAATCATTCGACTACACCGAAGCCCAGGAAACGCTTGAAGCGTTGCTTAATAAAATAAAAAAGGGATAGCTTTTTTTTGCGATACCTTTGATTGAGGAATAATAAATGCAAGCAGAGCAAAAAAGGTCATCTGTAAGCTGGCGGCATGGATTGCAGTTTAAGGTCACTGTCTGCTTATTATCATGCATTCTAATGATTGCAGGCATTGTATTTGGTATAATGCAGATGGTGGGCAAGCCCCTTCTTGTTGAGAATTCCTTCAAGCTTGCAATCCAGACTGGTCACAGGATGATATCCGATCTTGGTCAACGGATTGCCATGGCTGAAACCCTGACCACCAACCTGGCTAATGTCGGAGAAAATTTAGAAAAAAAAGTTTCCACGTTCAAGCAGCTTATCCCGCATGTTGTAAATTATGAAGGGTATGAGGCTGTAATTGCCGGGGGCGGGATATGGCCTGAACCCAGAGCGTTTAATCCAAAAGTAGTACGCCGCAGTTTTTTCTGGGGCAGGGAGCACAGCGGTGAGCTTAAATATTATGATGATTATAACGACCCCGCAGGCTCTGGTTATCATAACGAAGAATGGTATGTACCCACAAAATACATTGCACCGGGAAAATCCTTTTGGTCCAAGTCATATATGGACCCATATTCATTTCAACCCATGGTTACATGCGCTGCTCCCCTAAAGAATAAGAATGTTACCCTGGGCGTTGCCACCATAGATTTAAAACTTGAAGGGCTTCGTGATTTTTTCGAAAAAGTCGCAAAAATTACCGGCGGGTATGCCTTTGCGCTCGACAGGAACAATAAATTCCTTTCATTTCCCGAAGAAAGATTGGCAAAGACATTCGCCATGGATGATAAGGGCAATGTAAAACAGGATTTTATATATGCAAATGATCTGGCAAAAAAGGATCCGTTATTTGGGCAAATTGCAAAGAAACTTGATGCTATTAACCAGGAAATGATAAACAATCAGGGATTTGACCCCAGGCTTGCAGCACGGCTTGATGCTGAAAGTTATCAAATAGGCAGGAAAGAATCTCTGCTGATTGCTTCAATTCTACAGGACCCACTGGGCAAGAAAACCCGGAACACTCTTCTGCTCGACAGCTTTATGATACAAAAAGACCTGCTTCTCAAGGAGCCTGTGCAGGTAGCTATTCTTCACATGCCAAAAACCTATTGGAAAGTCGTGATGGTCACCCCCGTGAGCAAAGCAGTTGTAGTTGCAGATAAAATCATCGGCGAACTGCTGCTCTACCTGACCGGATTTTTAATATTCGGCATCATCGGTGTTTTTCTTTTTTTGCAGATTGTACTTATAAAGCCATTAAAGATAATGACCCGCAGCCTTTCGGATATGGTGGACATAGAAGGCGCCCATGATATACAGCTTAATGATTTATCAAAGGATGAGATTGGCCTGGTTGCCTACTGGTTTAACAGGCACAGCCGGCAACTGCTGGTGGCCCAGGACAAATATAAAAGTATATTTGAAAAGGCCCTTGAAGGAATTTTTCAGACATCACCAGAAGGCAAGTTTATTAATGCTAATCCTGCAATGGCAGGTATCCTCGGCTATGACTCCCCGGAAGACCTTATCAGTACTGTTACTGATCTAAGAACCCAGGTGTATGTTGACAATGAAAAACGGGAAGAAATGATAGCCCTGATCAAGGCAAATGACTCTGTTATCAATTTTGAATTTCAAGCCTTCCGAAAAGATAAATCAGTAATATGGACATCCTTAAATGCCCATGCAGAGCGGGATGAAGACGGTCGTCTTATCTGCCTGGAAGGGTTGATGGTTGATATAAGTGATTACAAGAAAGCCGAGGAAATGCAGAAAAATGCCCTCAAAGACCTTGAAAAAAGGGTTGAGGCTCGTACGGCAGATCTTCAGAATGCAAACAAGGATTTGATTGAGGCAAAGGATCTTGCCGATGCCGCAACCCAGGCAAAGAGCGAGTTTCTGGCTAATATGAGCCATGAAATCCGTACCCCCATGAACGGCATACTTGCCTCTGCTGATTTGGCGCTTGCAGAAAAATCATTTCCAAAAGTAATAAAATACCTGCAAATGATCCATCGTTCAGGTTATTCTCTTTTGGGAATTATTAATGATATTTTAGATTTTTCCAAGATAGAAGCAGGCAGGCTGGATCTGGAATTGCGGCCCTTCAGGCTCGATGAAGTCCTTGAAAATCTGGCGGGCATCTTTTCCCACAGGGCACAGGAAAAGAAACTCGAATTGCTCATTGATATTGATTTCGGCATCCCAAAGGCATTGATTGGCGATGCCCTGCGTGTTCAGCAGATTCTTACCAACCGGATCGGCAATGCCATAAAATTTACAGATCAGGGAGGCATTATATCCCTGAGGATAACAGGCGAGGAAATTACAAAGACCCTTGCTAATTTAAAATTTTCAGTAATAGACACGGGCCTGGGCATGACCGAGGAGCAGTTGGGCAAAATGTTTCAGCCCTTTAGCCAGGCTGATGCATCAACCACCCGGAAATTTGGCGGAACCGGGCTGGGGTTATGCATTTCCAAACAGCTTTCGGAAATGATGGGCGGAAAAATCTGGGTGGAGAGCAAGTACAACGTGGGCAGTACTTTTTCTTTTACTGCAAAATTTGAACGTCAGTCAGGTGAGCAGGAAGATATACTGGTTATTCCAACGGACATTGAAAACCTTAATGTGCTGGCAATAGATGATACTGCCTACAGTCTGAAAATAGTGCAGAATATACTGGAAGCATTTGATTACACGGTAACACTGGCGAATTCCGGCATGGAGGCGCTGGCCATTCTGGAGAAGGACAAAACCGGATTTGATCTGATAATCACCGATTGGCAAATGCCTGAACTCGACGGCATTGAAACTTCAAAAAGAATAATGACGGATCTTGGCCTGGAAATCCCGATTATTATGATGACAAGTTTTGGTCAGGCATCAGAAAAAGCAGAAGCAGAAAAAGCCGGGCTTAAAGGATTTCTTCTCAAGCCGATAAGCCCGCCGACCCTTTATAATGCAATACTCGACATCTTTGGTAAGGGAAAACAGGTAGAGATCAACCGGAAGAAAATAACAACAAAGTCAAGCATTCATAAAAAAAGTTTAAAGGGCATGAAAATTCTGGTTGCCGAGGATAATATCACAAACCAGGAAATCGCAGTTGCCATACTTGAAGGCGCAGGGATTATCGCAACAATTGTTGAAAATGGGAAAAAGGCTGTTGAAGCTGTGCATAACAATACCTATGATGCAGTACTCATGGATATGCAGATGCCGGAAATGGATGGATATGAGGCCACCCGAACTATCAGGAAGGAGCCGGAATTTTCGGAGCTTCCTATCATAGCCATGACCGCCAACGCCATGAAGGGTGATGAAGAAAAATGCCTGGATGCCGGCATGAACGGTTATGTTTCCAAACCAATCAACCAGGATGATTTGTTTTATACCCTGGCCAAAAAAATTGAGGCTGGTTTAAAATCCAGAGAGACTTCCCTGACAGGTGATGCCCCGGAAGAATCTGCCCCTGAAAAATCTGCATCAGATATGCTTGCATCTGGACTCCCGGCCATGATGCCGGGTATAGATGTTGGTGGTGCGGTGGCGGCACTGGGGCTTGATGCATCAGCCTTTAAAAGAATTCTTGCCGGGTTTCAGACAAATAAGATTGAGACCATAGGTCAGTTATGGGAAGCATTTGAAATAAAAGACTGGGAAATTATACAGAGGCTTGCCCACAACTTGAAAGGAAGCGGTGGCAGTATTGGTGCAAAAGAACTACAGGAAGTCGCCGGCAGGCTTGAATTTGCTGCTGCCAAGCACAATGCCGAGAAAATGAATGATTTAATTGGGGCTGTAAAAACAGCCCTGACACAGGTGTTTGAGTCGATTGGTAAAATGACACCAGCAGAAGTTGCTGAACCTGAAGGTAAAATACTGGCAGATGTGAGCGCTGAACGCCGGATAGCTGTGCTGAGGGACTTAAAAGCAGCACTTGACAGTTCTGAATATGGAAACATTCGTGATTGTCTGAACGCTGTTAAGCAACATTATCCTGCATCAGAAATGAAAAAACTGGTAGCTCAGATAGAAGCATTTGATTATTCAGATGCACAGAAAAACCTTGATATATTGATTGAAATAATAAAAACATAATCAGGATGAAAATCATGGAACAGATTTTACCCCTTGTGATGATCGTAGACGACAGTGCATCAAACCTGGATGTGCTTAATCAGGCGTTAAAGTCAGAATACCGCATGATAATGCTGAAAAGCGGTGTGGATGCACTAAAAATAATTGATAAAAAACTCACAGAAAAAACAGAACTGCCGGAAGTAATTCTTCTTGATATTATAATGCCTGAGATGAACGGCTATGAGGTTTGCCAGAAATTAAAAAGTAATCCTGCCACTTGCGATATCCCTGTAATTTTTATTACTGCCATGGAAGAGACAAAAAATATAACACGTGCCTTTGAAGTGGGAGCAGTCGATTACATCACCAAGCCGATAAATGTTGCAGAGGTTAAAGCCAGGGCAGGTACGCACCTTGTAAACAGCAGGATGAGCAAAGAGCTTAGCACTCAAAAGGAATTGCTTGAAGTGGTTGTTGAAGAACGAACCCAGCAGCTCAAGGAAACCCTGGAGGGGCTGTTTAATACCAATGCACGGCTTGTTGAGATGATGGACCCATACACAGCCGGGCATCAAAGGAGTGTCTCGCGCCTTGCCCTTGCAATTGCAGAAAAAATGGGCGTTACAGATAACGATATGCTGACCACAATACGCTTTGCCGGTCTTCTCCATGATATTGGAAAGCCACGGATCGGCCCTTTTATCCTTGGCAGGCCGGGTGAGCTTTTTGAGTCGGAAATCTCAACCATACAGAAGCATCCACAGGAAGGGTATAACCTGGTGAAGGATGAAATCAATTCACCCTGGCCCCTTGCAGAAGTAATTTTGCAGGTACATGAAAGGATCGATGGATCTGGCTACCCAAATAAACTTGAAGATGAAGATATACTCTTTGAGGCTAAAATAATTATGGTTGCCGATGTGGTCGAGGCCATGACTTCCCACCGACCCTATCGCCGCACCCCTGGAATAGACAAGGCCATGTTTGAAATCGTTTCAAACAAAGGCAAGCTTTATGACTCAGGCGTGGTTGATGCCTGCGTTCAGTTGATACAGGTAGAAAACTGGTGGGAAAAAAATATTCCCCAGGCTCAATGGGTTTGAGACCAAAGACGCTTGCCTGAAAACAAAAAAACGCCCCTGCCGTGCTTGTAATAACCAATTGTATATGCTAACGGTATTTAAGTTCAGCATCTATCTGCTGTTTTGTGCATTATTTTTTTTAAAAAACAGTTTGATGAGAACTTAGCCTGGATACCTCTGCCTGAATAGCCGATGTACCAAAAATCATTTAAAAATTGAAGGCACTGATTTTCGGAAGAGCATTTTTGTGAATTTTTTTGCTTTTTTTTATAACGAAGATCAGTAGTGTCCCGTTTAACTTTTTAGAATAGCACCCAACGTGCTGTAATT
>JAOZSB010000455.1 GCA_029939895.1 Desulfobacterales bacterium | reverse complement strand
TAGTGCCCAAATCCAATTGAAATTATTCGATTTTTAACGGGACACTACTGACCGACCGTAACGATTTAGACGACCAGCTATTTAGTACCTTTGCAGCTTCCAAACAATTATTACGTCAGGAACCCAAGCAGGCAGAAGACCGTCCAATGCTTAAAGAGTTACTAAAAGTGGCTTCAGGTGGCGTGATATTTTCAACAATTCAAAAGTTCCAGCCAGATGAAGGTAATGTTTTTGATACGCTGTCTGAACGGGAAAATATTGTTGTGATTGCCGATGAAGCCCATAGAACCCAATATGGCTTTAAAGCAAAAACAATTGACGACACAGACGGGCATGGCAATATCATTGGTAAAAAAATTGTCTACGGCTTTGCCAAATATATGCGTGATGCTCTACCCAATGCAACCTATCTTGGTTTTACAGGAACACCCATTGAAAGTACCGACACCAACACCACGGTTGTCTTTGGAAACTATATTGACATATACGACATTGCCCAGTCCATAGAAGATGGAGCAACTGTCAAGATTTATTACGAGAGCAGGCTTGCCAGAATAAGTTTAACTGATGAAGGAAAGAAGCTTGTTTCGGATTTGGATGATGAACTTGAATTAAACGAACAGTCAGAAACCCAGAAAGACAAAGCCAAGTGGACGCAACTCGAAGCACTAATAGGTAGCAAAAGCCGAGTTAAACAAGTAGCATTGGATTTAGTCGACCATTTTGAACAACGCCAGGAAGTATTTGAAGGTAAAGCCATGATTGTGGCTATGTCCCGCAGGATAGCAGCGGAATTATACGCTGAAATAATAAACATCAGACCACAATGGCATAATGACGACCTTAAAAAAGGTGCTATCAAAGTTGTCATGACATCCGACTCCTCTGACGGGCCAGAGATCTCAAAACACCATACCACAAAAGATCAACGCAGAGCATTAGCCGATAGAATGAAAAACCCAGAAGATGAACTAAAACTGGTAATTGTCCGAGATATGTGGCTGACTGGCTTTGACGTTCCACCCATGCATACTTTATATATTGACAAGCCCATGCAAGGACATAACCTGATGCAGGCTATTGCAAGGGTGAACCGTGTATACAAGGATAAACCAGGCGGTCTTATAGTCGATTATCTGGGTATCGCATCTGACCTTAAAAAAGCTTTATCCTTCTATTCTGATAGCGGAGGCAAGGGTGACCCAACCGTCTTACAGGAAAAAGCAGTACAAATGATGCTGGAAAAGCTCGAAGTCGTTTCCCAGATGTTTTATGGGTTTGCGTATGAAGAATATTTTGAGGCTGACACTTCAAAAAAGCTGTCGCTAATACTCGCTGCCGAAGAGCATATACTGAGCCTTGATAACGGCAAGAAGCAATATACTGATGAAGTTACAGCACTGTCCCTCGCTTTTTCGATTGCCATACCCCATGAACAAGCTATGGACATAAAGGATGAAGTCTCTTTGTTTCAGGCAGTAAAGTCTCGTTTAGTCAAGTTTGACGGAACAGGTAAAGGTGAAACAAACCATGAAGTAGAAACAACTATCAGGCAGGTCATTGATAAAGCATTAGTAACCGATCAGGTCATTGACGTGTTTGATGCCGCTGGAATCAGAAAGCCGGATATTTCAATCCTGTCAGATGAGTTCCTTCTGGAAGTCAAAAACATGGAGCATAAAAACATTGCATTGGAAGTTTTAAAAAAGTTGCTGAATGATGAAATAAAGTCAAGGGCAAAAAAGAACCTTGTACAAAGCAAGTCCCTAATGGAAATGCTAGAAAATTCCATACAGAAATACCACAGTAAAATCCTGACAGCAGCAGAGGTCATTGATGAACTGATTGAATTAAGCAAAGAAATTAAAGAAAAAGATAAAGAACCTCAAGAAATGGGGTTGTCTGATTATGAGTATGGTTTTTATGTAGCCATTGCCGACAACAACAGTGCCCGTGAGTTAATGGAAAAAGACAAACTCCGGGAATTAGCAGTTGTGCTGTTTGAAAAAGTTAAAGCCAATACATCCATCGACTGGACAATCAAAGAAAGCATAAAAGCAAAGCTAAAGGTCATCGTAAAAAGAACACTACGTCAATACGGCTATCCACCAGACATGCAAAAACTGGCCACAGAAACTGTTTTAAAGCAAGCTGAATCAATTGCCAGTGACCTTCTGAATCCATAACATTTTTAAAAGGAGGAAAATAAATCACGTATGACGAAAACTAAAATGATTTCAAATTCAAGTGGCACCCATCTTGATGAATTAAAAATGTTGGGTGTAATTAAACATTTAGGGAAAATCCGCCATAGAATTTTATCAAATGTCAATACACCCAAGGTTTTCCGCCAAAAAACTACTTCCCATTTTAAGCCATTTGCAACTCCAATAATTCTGGAAGTGGAGTTTTTTGTCCAAACCCTCGAAATTTCCGAAATTCCCTATAAAGCCTTTAGTGATAGGCCTTTACAAAAAAGCTTGATTTTAAAACATGCGGCTCTAAGTTTGTAAAAGACTGTTTTTATTGCTTTATTAAAAATACAAAAAGTCTTATTTTTTAGGTGCAAGGATACCCCTCGTTTTCGGTACGGTTTTAAAAACATCGTTTTTAAGCCAAAAAAGAGCCAGAAATCCCAATAAAACAATCAAAGCAATATTGCCCTATAGGTTTTAAGTTTTTTTGTGGTTCTGAAGAGGTATTCAAAAATTATTTTTTGTTTAAGCTTAAGGCTGTAAACCCCTTTAGAATAACAGATTACAGAGTTTTATGGGTTTTAGTAAAAATATAATTTTTTGAGATTTAAAATACCGTTTCAATTCATAATGTTAATAATTTTACCGAGTCTGTTTTAAAAATCTATTTTGCCTATCTAAACCTTAATTGACATAGGTTTAGATAGGGTCGTCAAAAAAAATGCGGTTTTGCACAAAAAACCCCAACTTTTAAACCTAACAATATAGGTTCCAATATTTTGTTAAAATCGGTATCGATTATTCTGGAAGGCCTAAAAGCATGAATTATTTAATTTATCAATTAGTTATACAATACCTCGTGACGGATTCCCCCTAAATGTTTAATGGAACCCAAAGCTTCGTGATGGACTTTAGAAATCCTATGGCGGATTTTCCCTAAATGTTTAATTACACCCAAATGTGCAATTACACCCAACACTCGGTTTATTTTTTTAATGGATCAATTTTTACCAAAGTGGCGTTTTTTGCGTGATGAATTGAATGCTTTACCAGTAAGGCATGAGAATTGTCGTAACGTCAACCTAAAAATGACCCCCAACGACAATGCAAATTTGACCC
>JAOZSB010000008.1:14705-36385 GCA_029939895.1 Desulfobacterales bacterium | reverse complement strand
ATTTAATATATAATTTTATAACGGTGGCAGCAGTTAAAATGCTTCCCGCCATATACTGCAAAACAACTACTCAACCCGGCGTACCATAACCGAGTCTTCGTTATCATGTTCTGTCAGCAGTACATTTACGGTCTGGCCCTTGTGGGTTTCTGCGAAGCGGCCTACGTAGTTTGGTGCAATGGGCAGTTCGCGAAAGCCCCGATCGACAATTACGGCAAGTTCTATGCTGTCTGGCCTGCCGTAATCCATGACTGCATCCATTGCAGCACGGATGGTTCTGCCGGTGAACAGCACGTCGTCAACCAGCACAATATGCTTGCCATCTACGGAAAAAGGCATCTGGGTCGGTTTTACTACCGGGTGAAAGGATCGCCTGGTCCAGTCGTCCCGATACAGGTTTATATCCAGCTCTCCAGTGGGGACAGGGTCCTTCTCGACAGCGTTTATCTTTTCCTGTATCCGCTTTGCAAGATAAACTCCGCGCGTCTGAATGCCTATCAGCGCAAGCCCCTTGGTTCCCCTGTGTTTTTCAACTATCTCAAGGGCGAACCTTGCAATAATCCTTTCAATATCGAATGAATCGAGAATAATTCTTGTCCCTGTCATTTTATACTCCGAGCCGGTTGTTGTGGGCGCTGACGTTAATTTTTATTTTGCATGAAGTAAAGTATACTTCTAAATTGAGCTATTTCTTTTTTCCAATCAAATCCTTTTAATTATACTATTTTTTTTTAGAATCTATCATTTTAGTGTATAACGCTTCAAATGGCAAGGGAAACACGTCTTTTTTACATAAAAAATTTCTGTGAAATCTCAATACAGCAAAAGGATTCTTGATTTCAGCAAAATTATGGATTAGATAAGGTTTGAATGAAAGTAATAATTATGACGTTATAATTCTATCATATTTCCTTGTGGGCAGTGAATAAACACATAAATAGTCTGCCCGTGGCAGTTTGCAGCAATTACCGACCACCCAGGGCCAGCTTGTCTTTTTTTATCAGTTGCCTGCAACAAAATATGGAAGAATTTTTAAATTCAAAAGCAATTCTCCCCCATCAGATTGAATTGCATTTATAAAGGTGTGCCACATGATTGAAATGAATTTGATACTTGGATTATATCTCGCGGCTTTTTTTGTAGTGTTTGGCGTTGAGTCTTTAATAATGGTGCTGAACGTGAAACAGCTCCGCAAATTTAAGGGCATTGTTCCTGAATCATTCAGCGATGTCATTGACATCAAACGCCTTGATGAAATGGATTCATACACCATCGACAACACCCGGTTTTCCATTGTCAGCGGAGTATTTTCAAAAACACTATTTTTGGTCATAATACTTTCCGGCCTGCTTCCCTGGTGGCTGGACAAGCTGTCGAGCCTGGGCTTTGTGGCTGGCGGACTCCTTTTTTTCGCAGGGCCGGCTGTTATCACCTCCATTCTGGGACTCCCCTTTGACTACTATCACAGCTTTGTGCTGGAAAAAAAATATGGCTTCAACACAAAGTGCCTGAAAACCTGGATCACAGACATAATCAAAGGCACGGTTCTGTCAGCCATTTTAGGCGGCATCCTTTTTTCTGCATTATTATTTCTTTTAAAACTGGCAGGAGAATCCTGGTGGATCTATACCTGGGCCGTATTTTTCGGGTTTCAGCTCCTTATCGTAGTCCTCTACCCTCTTGTGATTGCGCCCCTGTTTAATAAATTCGAGCCATTAGAAGAAGGTGAACTGAAAGAAGGAATTGACAGGATCGCCAGGGTTTTTGACGTGGATGTAAAGGGAATATTTGTAATGGACGCATCCCGGCGAACCCGGCACACAAATGCCTATTTAACCGGCCTGGGAAAAGCAAAACGAATAGTGCTGTACGATTCCCTGATTTCGGCCCATGAAAATGACGAGATAATTGCAGTACTTGCCCACGAAATCGGGCATTTGAAAAAGGGGCATATCAGAAAACAGGTGGGCATGATGGCACTGGTTTCCTTTGGCCTGCTGTTCCTTGCTGCAAAACTGCTCCTGGGGCAGGATATGTATGCAGCCTTTGGCTTCACCAGCTTTCCGGGTTATGTTGGGCTTTTTCTGGCTGGAGTTCTGTGGGAGCCGATCAGCTTTTTCCTTTCGCCAATTGGCGCGTCAATCTCCAGAAAATTTGAGCGTGAGGCAGACAGTTTTTCCCTCATGGCGACAAAGGACCCGCAGCCCATGATTAACGCTCTGAAGAGACTTGCAAAGGACAACCTGGCAAATTTATACCCTCACCCCTTGAACGTGGCCTTTAACTATTCGCACCCGCCACTGCTTGAGCGTGTGGAGTACCTGAACAACAATAACCTGAACAAAAATAAACAATAAATACCTGGCTTCCAGGCCAGCAGAAGTTTTTTTTTGCTTATTTCACAACCAAACCTTTTTGATAGTTGTAAGTGAATCGTTGATCAATAATATCAGGCACATAAAAATGGAGAGGCAGGGTGGACGATATTGCCAGTAAAGTCAAAAAAGAACAGCATACTATTCGAACCAAAGACGGATTTGAATCTCAGATAAGCTTATTTCGGCAACCAGAGGAAACGCAACAACCAGTCCTGGTTTGCATGCCAGCCATGGGAGTCAAAGCTTCTTTTTATGAACCCCTGGCATTATCAATTGCCAATAAGGGCCTGAACGTTGTTACAGCTGAGTTAAGAGGGATAGGAACAAGCTCCTTTCGTGCCTCACGACAACATAATTTCGGGTATCATGAAATGATTACCCATGACTGGCCAGCTATCGTGGAAACCGTTAAAACCCAGTTTCCGCAAAGCCCGATTTATTTTCTGGGTCACAGCCTTGGAGGACAAATAAGCTCTCTGTACCTCAGCGTGAACCAAGATGCTGATATTAAAGGATTTATCATGGTCGCCTGTTGTTCAGTCTATTTTCAGGGCTGGAAATTCCCTCATAATATTGCAATTCTTTTCTTTACACAATTAGCCCGATGGGTCTCTTTTGCCTGGGGCTATTTACCGGGGAAACAGATCGGTTTTGGGGGAAGAGAAGCAAGGGGAGTGATAAAAGACTGGGCTTTCCAGGCTCGAACAGGAAAGTATAAACCCGCAGGAAGCACTATTGATTTTGAAAAACTCTTAACCCAGGTACAGGTGCCTGTCCTGGCTATTTCTTTGGATCAAGATGAATTTGCACCTGCAAAGGCGGTGGAGCATCTCTATCAAAAGATGTCCCAGGCTGAAGTATCACATATTCATTTAACTAAAAACGAGGCTGATGAAAAAAGTTTGGAACCCTTTTCCTGGGTCAAAACCCCGGAATATGTGGTTTCCTGCATCGAGAAATGGATGGAGAGTCATGCCTGAACACTGCGATAAATTAGAGCCAGGCAAACTATGCACGGAAAAACTATAAAAAAAACCGACTGGCGGCGACCAGTCGGTTTTAGAAGACAAACAGATGAAAAAATACTTCGGCAATTTTCAGTTAATTATAGATGCAATTTGTCTGCCAAGTCCGTCAAAAACTTCTAAAAAAAACCAACCCCACCTATAACCACTCGATATTAAACAATTATTAAGGCTAATTCGTGAGTGTCTTTTTTTATACACTCTTTCATAAGAGAGTGAAATAATGTCCACATGTTCAAAATTTTGAACTTTATTTGGGTGCCGATTTGATTATTTTAGGATAACATATTGAATTTAAAACAAAACATGTTCAAAATCAAGGTGTTCAAAATTTTGAACATGTAGCAAAAGGAGGGAAAAAACTTCACAAATAAACAGGCATTTACAATTATTGAGAGGAAAAGTTCAAAATTTTGAACTTGTGTCAACCTTATATTTCTGCACCTTCTGGCTAAGCCCGCTTTTGGTTATTCCCAGCAGCTCGGCTGCGTGCGCCTGGACATTATTTGTCTTTTTCAGGGCCAGCTCAATCATCTTTTTCTCTGTCATTGCAAGGGTTTCCTTGAGTGATGCATTGGCTGGAATGTCGGTGAAGCTCAGGGTGTTTTGAACACTGTCCATAAATCCCCTTGGCAGATCTGTAACGCTTATTGTTTCGTTGGAACACAATATCATGGCACGCTCTATTATGTTTTCCAGCTCCCTGACATTTCCGGGCCAGGAATATTCAAGAAACAGGCGTTCAACCTCCTGTGTAAGGCCTACCACGGGTATTCTGGATTGACGCTCACCCTCGTATTTTTTAATAAAATGCTTCACAAGAAGCCGTATATCCTCTGGCCTTTCCTGCAGGGATGGAATTTCCAGATGCACTACGTTGAGACGATAGTAAAGGTCTTCACGGAATTTCCCGCTTTCTATCTCCTGTTTTAGAATCTTGTTTGTTGCTGCGATTAGCCGGATGTCCGTGGAAATAGTTTTAACCCCACCTACCCGTTCAATGGTTCTTTCCTGAAGCACCCGCAGAAGTTTTACCTGAAGGCTCTGGGGAAGTTCGCCGATTTCATCAAGGAACAGCGTGCCGCCATCGGCAAGTTCGAACCGCCCCTTTTTCATTGCATAGGCTCCGGTAAAGGCACCTTTTTCATGACCAAAAAGCTCGCTTTCCAGGAGGCTCTCGGAAAGTGCGCTGCAATTGACAGCTACAAAGGGTTTATCCTTTCTCTGGCTTTCAAAGTGGATTGACTTTGCGATCAGCTCCTTGCCTGTTCCGCTAGACCCTTCTATGAGGGCTGTTGCGTTTGATGGGGCGACTTTTTCTATTAATGCAAAAAGGTCCTGCATCTTGGCACTTTTGCCGACAATACTGCCCAGGCTGAACTTTGAACGCACCTCGCTTTTGAGCTGACGGTTCTCTATAACCACCTTGAACATACTGATAGCCTTGTTTACATACAGGACAATTCTATCGTTTTCAAAGGGCTTGAGGATATAAGTAAATGCCCCCTTTTGCATGGCCTCAACAGCCTTGTCAATTGTGCCGTGTGCCGTCATCATTATGACAGGCAGGTCAGGGTCCATCAGTTTGATGCGGTCGAGCAGTTCCATGCCGTCCATTTGAGGCATTGTCATATCTGTCAGCACCAGGTCAACATCCGAGTTTGCGAGTATTTCCAGCGCCACAAGTCCGCTCTCGGCTGTCAGGGTTTCATATCCTTCCTCGCCAAGCACTTCGCTTAAAACCAGGGGATAATTTTTTTCGTCATCAACTATTAAAACCGTGTCCATTTATTTTCTCCGGGAAAAATCTTCATTTTTGTCCATATGTTTCAAGTGTCAAACCGCCAGCAGTATAGTAAAGGCGGCACCACCCTCTGGTCTGTTTTCAAAGGATATACTGCCCTGGTGCGATTCAACAATATTTTTTACAATGCCAAGCCCCAGTCCTGTGCCGGTCTCCTTGGTGGTAAAGAAGGGGTCCCAGATGGTGTCAAGGGTTTCCAGAGGAATTCCAGGGCCATGGTCTGCAAAAGTAATTTCCACCTCCCCGTCAGCCTGTACCACTTTTATGATTATCGCACCGCCATCGGGCATGGCCTGCATTGAGTTCATTATAATATTTAAGAAAACCTGATATATCATATTTGCATCTGCCATGATTTTCGGCATGTTTTGCGACACCCGCTTTTCTATTACATAATTATTGCTGTCTATCTGAGGGGCAAGATAGGATAATGTCTTATCTACAATTTCCTCGACACTCACACTGGCAAGGTCGGGGTTCACAGGTTTGGCAAAGTTCAGGAAGTCGGTAATAATAGCATTTAACCGGCCAGACTCTTCAACTATCACATGTGGCAGCTTGCTGTCTGGATCGAATTTCTCCATTTTTTTCTGCAACAGCTCAGCACTGCTCCTGATAATTCCCAGGGGATTTCTAATCTCGTGGGAAATTCCAGCCACCATCTCCCCTATTGCTGAAAGCCGTTTTGCATGGTCAAGTTCTCCAAGAAGCCTGAGCCTTTCCTCGGCCCTTTTTTGTATGATTCCCTCGCCTGATTTTACAATAAACAAAAGAACCAGAAACAAAGCCACCATAACTCCGCCGATTGTAAGCAGAACCAGCCGTTGAAAATTTGCAATCTGCCTGTAATCCCCGGAAAGATCCTGTTCTACCTTAAAAACACCAAGCGTAGGCCCGGATTTGAACAATTTTTCAGCACGAAAAGGGGCGAATGTCAAAAGCCTGTTCTGGTCGGCTACCCCGCCAAACTTGTGAAAAAAACCACCAGTCTGTACGAGTTCGTAATTAACTTCATTGGCTAGTGCTTTTTCAAAATTTGGTCCGGGGCTTCCTGGTTTTCCTATCTCATCACTGTTAAAGCTGTAAAGCACAACCTTATTCAGACTGTAAAGGGTTACATTCTCTACCTTAAAGCTGTGGAGAACGTTTTTGACGACCCTGTCGAGAAGATCAAACTGCTTTTTCTCTCTAAGCCGTATCTCTTTCTTTTGCATGAAAATAGGCACGATAACCTGCAAAAACACCTGATGGTTAAGGTTTTCAACCAATACCAGGGCGTTGTCCCTGCTTTTTTCCAGGTGCATATTCTTTGCCCAGTGAATATTTAAAACAGATATAATGGCAGTGCCAAAGAGCATAACCACCAGACTGGCATAGGAAAAGTATTTGACCATGGTAAATGGTTTTAACTTTTCTGATTTATTTTTTTTATTCATATGGATTCAAGCGCCCTGTTATGATAGTTTTAAAAAAAATCTGGTTATGCGCAAAACTCCAGACAGCCCCCCTGGGAAAACCCTACTTACTTCTATACAGGCCGGGCAAAGCGCAAACCATATTTGCAGCCTTATTTCGAACTCTGGTTTTAGAACTCTGATTTAATATTTTAGCAAAACATTATTAAAGTCAAATAATAATAGATAGGATGTGTATTGTAAATGAAAAACCTTAAAAATACTTCCTTTCCAGGTAACCGTGATGGCGGTTTTGATTCTGGTGTAAAAGCTTTGGAGCTGGCATTAGATTTTTTTGACAAAAACCAGCAGCCAGACAGCAGCCAGATCAAGAAAATTCAAAGGGCATCACAGGCCTATCCCCCAAAGATAAACCCGTATTTTTACAATCTGGCAAAAAAACATCCTGCAATTGCCATGCAGGTTGCGCCTTCAATGCATGAGCTTGCCGATGATGGTCATGATCTTGATCCCTTTTGTGAGGAGGAGCGATCACCAGTCAGCAACCTGGTACACAGGCATCCTGACAGGGTGCTTTTTCTGGTTTCGGATTCATGCGCCCTGCATTGCAGGTTCTGCATGAGAAAACGGCTGAGTCCTCCCTCCTCAGGCAGCGCCCCTGTTAGCCCCTGCCCTGAGACCATATTGCAGGGGATTGAATACATCCGCAATTCAAAGCAGGTTCGCGAAGTCATACTCTCCGGCGGAGATCCACTGCTTCTTGAAAATGCAGAGCTTGAAAAAATCCTCTTTGATCTCAGCAAAATTCCCCATGTTAAAATTCTGCGAATACACACAAGGGTTCCAGCAGCACTGCCCATGAGGATAGACAGCAGCCTTGCCATGATGCTGAAAAAATTTCATCCTTTATATATGAATTTGCATTTCAATCATCCAGAGGAATTGACACCTGAGGCTGTAAACGCCTGCAACCTCCTTGCAGACGCAGGAATTCCCCTGGGTTCCCAGACGGTTCTTCTCAAGGGTGTGAATGACAGCGCAGAAACACTGTCGCAGCTTTTCGTTGATCTTCTCAAGGTCAGGGTAAGGCCCTATTACCTCCATTATCCAGACCCGGTTGCAGGAACTTCCTTTTTCAGGCCCTCAATGGAAAAAAGCCTGGAGATACTCAAAACCCTGCACAGGGAACTGCCTGGAACCGCTGTTCCAAGGTTTATGGTGGATCTTTTAGGAGGACACGGCAAGGTTGAGATCTGCCCGGAACATATCAAAAAAAACCATGAGGGTAAATATTCCGCCCATCTCCCAGGCAATGAAAGTATCTGTCTTGACTACATAAAAGACTAATCTGCCGTTTCTTCTTAATACCATATCTGTCTTTGATACAATTTTTTCCGGTACACTGCGACAACAATTCCCTTAGGCGCAACAACTGCTAGGCATTATTTACCGATTGGCTTGTTTAACCGACCTTCCCCCCACGACACCGTCAGAAATATATTGTAAAATCAATAAGTTTCACAGCCCAACAAGGGTGGCACAATAAATGCATTCTTTATTGTGCAGACTAATATAAGGGCAGGTGACAGACAGACCTGAGAGCAGTATTCAAGAAATAATTTTTAAATTTTCAAGGATGTTTTTTATGAACAGGCATATGTTTACAAATAATATCAGCAAGAACTTCAGTAACAACACATCTCATCCGATTATATTAATGGGATGGGGGTCCACAGGAGAATTCATATGAAATCTTCGTTTAAAAAATTAGAGGGGTTGTTTCAGGATAATATCCTTTTATACAAGGATCTTGTGGAGATGCTCAAGCATGAGAAAGAGTGCATCTCCAATAAAGATATAGATTCCTTGTGGAAATTAACTGACCAGAAAAAAGAACTCACCCTAAATATTGAAAAAAACAGAAAAAACACTCTAAGGACATTGAGTGAATCCTCAATTGTCCACGGAATGAATCTTCTGAATTTCAGCACGTCTAAAATACTTGAACTTGTTCCTGAAGCAGTGAAGGAAACCCTTCGCCCGCTTCATTTATCGCTTTCAGGTCTTGCAGATGAGGTAAGAACTCTTGCGAAACTGAACAAGGATTACGTTAACGAATATTTAAGAGCCATTGACGATATTATTGGAGTGATTGCAAACGTGGAGAAACAAAAGACAACCTACCACGCCAATTACTTTCCAGAAGATAAAAAACAAACTAACCTGATACTGCATAAAGAGGCGTAAACATGTCCGGTCTTGGAATGGTACTAAATACAGCGAAGGGCGCAATTGCAGCACAGCAATATTCCCTCAATGTTACCGGCCACAACATCGCAAACGTCGGTACAGACGGCTTCTCGCGCCAGAGCATGGAGCATACCTCCACTACGCCCATAAGTATTCAGGGTTATCAGCTCGGAACTGGCGTTAATCCCCAGCAGGTTCAAAGGACAGTAAACGAACTCCTGGAGAAAAAACTTGCGGTCCAGGATTCATTGTTTTCCATGTATGAAGAGTCTGACTCGTATATGAGGATTGTTGAAAATTACTTTAATGAAAACTCCGAAGACAGCTTGAGCAACCTGCTTTCAGAATACTGGAACTCCTGGCACGACCTTGCAAACAACCCAACCAGTGCATCGGACAGGGTTGCACTTTATGAATCCGGTAACAGAATAACAACAAGACTCAACAATCTGGATGCTGACATGAGCCAGATGGAACTGGAATTAACCAGGGAGATTGAGTCAGCAGCATCTGATGCTACAAACATAGCAGGCGAGATTGCAGCACTCAACCTTGATATCATCAGCTCAGAAGCGCTTGGCTCTGCCAATGACCAAAGGGACCAACGCCAGAACCTGATCAGAGAACTTTCTTCGCTGATAAACATCAATTCATTTGAGCAAAAAAACGGTGCAATGACCATATCAACTTCAAACGGCGTACCCCTTGTTTATGAAGCAGAAGCCTATGGCATAGACGTAATTGAAGGTGCGGTTCTGTGGAATGGCTCCAACGGCACAACACTTGACATTACCGATCAGATTTCCAGCGGCAAGATAGCCGGCTGGTTGAAGATGAGAGATGAAAACCTGGCAAAATACAAAACCGACCTGAACATGGTAACAAGGCAATTGATCTGGGCCACTAATTACCAGCACACTCAGGGATCGGGTGTCAATTATTTCAGCGCACCTGTTAAGGGCCATTATGAATCAGGACAAAGCGAACTATTCTCCACCCTGTCCTTTGGCCAGCAAATTGACTACACAAAAGACTTTAAAATGTGGATAAGCAACGTCATTGATCAGCCGCCTGTAAATACATCGCTTACCATGGACATGGATATTTCAGAAGCCGAGGTTTCCAACTGGACAGGGCTTTCTGGTGAAGAAGATTACAGCAAATACGTACTTAACGTGATAGCCTCCGGTTCTTCCGGGTCTGATGAAAATATTGCAATCACCAACGGGCATGGGCTGGGAGTCGTCCACGTGGACAACGATATTGCAAGTGCTTTGGACAGGGCAATCGGCGACACTCAGACAATAAGCGTTGAAGGTGAAAAAGAAATTCAGACAGTTATTATAAAAGGTGATGGAACAGGCGATGCAATCCGGTCTGCAAAGTCTATTTCTGATGCACTCAATGCACTTGACGGTGTCACAGCAAAAACTCTTGAAAACTCAGTATCACTTAATATTACAGGGCTTATGGACAGCATAAACAACGCCCATGCAAACGACCTTGTCACCTTTGACCTTGTATCCAAAGAAACAACCGAAACAATCTCCTTCAGGGTTGATGTGATTAATACAGTTACAAGAGCAAACTTTCTGGAGTCTCTTGATGCAGCCATACTCAAGATAAACGGCGGAACCGAGGATCTTACCGTAAACACCTCAGATTTTGACATCAACAATATTGTCACCCTTACAAGCGCCAGTGGCGAAAACATCGGTGTTGAAAATTTTGATGTACAGGATCTGTCCATAGCAACTCTTAACAATTTTGCAAATTTTGATGCTGGTGACCCAAATACAGCAGTCAATATCTCCAATTTTTCAAATTTTTCAAATGGCGAGAGTTCAGAATTCACAATCACAAGCGCCATGGGAACAGTAACTATAGACTACACCATTACAAATGCTTCCACCCAGACAACTCTGGCTGATGATTTTGAGACAGCCATGACTGCCCAGGCAGCAGCCCTTGCTGGAATAGGAGTTGGAGTTGCCAGGGTTGGCGATACTTTTGACCTGACAGGAAGCGCAACAGCAAGGTACATGGATTTCACAGCAACGACATCCAACCCTGATACAAATGATTATTTTTCCATAACCCCGGCCGCAGGTTCTGCCCAGTTCCCTGAAGGCGGCAACACCGAACTTCTTTTTGATGGCTCAGGCGACCTTGAACAATTTGCTGCTGACAACTCTATCACCTTTGACCTGGTGCAGCTCGACAGCCTTGCCGCACCTGTTAACACCAACAGCATAACAATAGACCTCCGAAGAATAGACACAGCAGATGCAGCAGCAGTAACAACAGCATTTTACAACGGTCTCAATGGCAATGTAGACAACGCAATAATAGCCAATACTGGCGGAGTGCTGACAATAACTGCCTTAAACGAGAATGCATCCAACTTCAGGCTGGAAAACGGTCAGAAAAATGGTGCAAACAGTGCAACAACTAATTTTGACTTATCAGTTCCCGGTGCTGCAATAGCTGCCGACAATTTTGCTTTTGCCGGAGTTGCATCAGCCGATTTTTTAAGCCTTAATGAAACAGACTTCATGGATTTTGATAATGCAAGGCTGGTTGAAAGTGGCGGCACAGGCTCTGACAGCGCATTAAAGACCGGTATAGTAAATATATTCATGGAACCTGGTTTGCAGATAGAATCCAACGTAGATGGTGCAGGTGTTTCCGGGACTATCGGCGGAGATTACATAGCCAACGGCTTTGATGCAGGCGATACAATATCTTTTGCTCTTGAGTTTGCCGGCTCCTCCATTGCAAATATAAATTTTTTAGCCGGGGCCACCAACACCCTTATCGCAGACGAAATTTCCAGGGATCTTAATGCTGGCGCAGTAATGGCTAACGGTTCAAGGGCCAAATTTAATGACAACGAGGGCAACGAGATAATAATCACTCGAAACGGTGACACCTTTGACTTTATAACAACGGGCAATCAGATCTTCACAATAAACGACTTTGTAGACAATGATGGATCCGGCTCTGGTAATCCAGCGACTTTCAGCTTAACGGCAAATGCTGACTCCGAGTTCTCCGAAGGTTACGGCGGAACGAGAAATTTTGCAGCAGGCCCTGCCGGTGCTGGCACTCTGGCAGCTTATAGAAACTCTGAAGGAAGCATCTTCAATGTAAACAGCGACACCTCGGCAGACATGGGCAAAACAATAATGACCCTGGGCGGAAAAAACGGCTTAACGGGTTTTGATGCCGGTGACTCAATATATTTCAAATTAGATGACACGTACATAAACTATACAGTTGATCCAATAGACACTACCGAAGAAATGATTGCAAAGAGTATTGAGGATGCAATTTACTACTCTGGCGTGGACACTTCAAATTACACAATATCAAGAAACGGTTCCCAGCTTTCAATAATGAAAAAAGATGGAACGCTAATTGATATTACCGAGTATTCTTACGTAGGAACCGGCGATAAGGCAAAGATCGTGGTACAGGCCAACACAGTTCTTGATGCAAATATCGGCTCAAAGGATAATGCCACTTCAAAGCTCATTGGCACATCAGGCATGGTAGAATGGATACAGCAGGATATTGACGGCAACTCAACCGGTGATTCCGGAGTTATTAAGATTACCGATGCAGGGACATATGTTATTGATGAAAATATTACATTTGACATGTCAAAGGGTTCAATAGTTGCCGGCAACACACTGACAATCAATACAGACAGCGACGGCCAGCTTGACACATTGAACGTAACTGCCAAGAACACTGCAAATGCAATTCTCGACACCTATACCTTTACAGCACAAAACACTGGCAAGCTGGGTATTGATGATGTGGAGATAGCCTGGAAAACAAACAGCGGTCAGTTCGGAACATTTATCCTGGAAAAAACCAAGGGCGGATACTTGCCCATTACCGCAGAAGTTGACGGGATGACACTCAATTTCAATGCTGGAACCATGTTTCGTAATGATGTGTTCACTATGGTAACCGACAAGGACGGCGCACCCACAATAACCCACCCTGATGACTGGCACTGGACAATGACTTCTTTTACAGATCAGTTCAACAGGCAGGCTGCCGGGGTGAAGGCGAGTGTGAATTCTGACAAGACCATAACCATTGAAGAAACATCCGATGACAACGAGATCACAAACATTGCATACAGCGGCAAAGAAGGGTTCAGCGAAGAAAACGTCACAATCAGCGTTTCCAATTATGAGATAATGAAAGATGTTGGAACAAACTTCAGGGTTGTCAGGGATGCAGAGCTGTATTCTGAGACTGGCGGATGGGCAGTTCCTTTCACAAACAACCTGGGCTATGATGTTAATATTTACTCAGTAAACGGGTTTGACCTTGATGAAGGAATTCATATTGATCTTGATGGCAAACGAGCCATGACAATAAACTTTGACAAGGCAATAACCGGTAACGGCGAGATCAGTTTTGACATAGCACAGGTTAACGGAGAGTACACCTTTGCCTTCTCAGATACAGATAACGAGGACAGCGGAGTAACGGCTGCCCTGGGAATCAACACATTTTTTACTGGTGACTCATCCCAGACAATAGAAACAAACAGCAGGATTGCTGATTCTGACAATATTGCAGCTGCAAAGTTATCTTCTGCTAACGGAAACATTGGAACAGGTAACAACACAAACGCACTCCTGGCTTCTGACCTGCAATACCAGACCGCCAATATGGCTAAATGGAATTTCACCAGGGGTTCAGCTCCTACATCAGACAACGCCACAACCACCATAGAAGGTTTTCACACGGTGATGATAGGCTCCCTGGGAATTGAATCTGTAACCATAAAAAGGGCTCTCGATTTTAATGAAGTTATGAAGGAAAATATAGAAGAACAAAGGGACACCATATCCGCGGTTTCTCTGGATGAAGAAATGATTAAAATGATTAAATATCAACACGCTTTCTCAGCGGCCTCAAAACTGATTACGGTCTCTGATGAGATGCTGACAACATTACTGTCTGTGAGGTAACCAAATGCGTGTAGCAAGCAAAACAATGTATGGACAAATGGGGTTAAGACTCAACGACCTTTCATATAATCTGAAACAAGCCAATGAAGTTGTTTCAACTGGTAATAGAATAAACAGGATTTCCGATGACCCCATTGGCCTTTCCCAGGTTCTGAACATGAGGTCCTCCCTTAATAACCTTGATCAGCTTAAAAGAAACCTGTACATGGGAAAAACCTGGTGTACGGCAGTTGAAACATCTCTAACCAGCATAAGTGATCTAATTACTGAAACAAAGCTACTCACGCTCCAGCTTTCCAATGATTCTGTTAATGCCACCCAGAGGCGTGATGCAATGAGTGTAATTGAAGGTCGAATTGACCAGATAATGACACTTGCCAATTCCGATGTTGATGGCAGATATATTTTTGCCGGCTCAGATATTGATGCAAGACCAATGCAGTTTGACAGCGCAGAGAATCCAGCTAAAGTTGAATACCATGGAGACGAAAGCGCATATGCCATCAAGTCCGACAAAAACACAGACGTTGCAGTTGGAAAAGTTGGAAGCGATGTTTTCTGGAACCAGACCATCAAAGTGGACACCACCAACAGCAGGATAGATTTTAAGGAATACGACAGAACAGGCGGAGATGGACTCAAGCTGAGCAACATATCAACCGGGGGCGGAATCAATTCGACAGACACAGATATAACAGTAAATAATTTTGATGCATTGAGCTACTCAACCCCCTACCCTGCGGCTTCTGCTCCTCTAAAATTTCGATGGGACGGCAATGGAAGCTGGGATGTATTCAATGATCCTGGATACAATCTTCCTGCGAGCATTCAAGGCACAGAAAGCAAGCTGGAAATAGATCTGGATGAAGACACCAAACCCGATGTAACCATCAAGCTTGACACCCCGGTTTCCGCATCTGGCGGCTATGTTGAGTTTGATATATCTCCCAACGAAAGAATTCTCACCGGCTACGTCCCGGAGGGTACATACAGCAAGGCAGACCTGGCAAGCCAGATAGAAAGTGCAATGAACGATGCATCGGAATACTCAGGATACGATGTAGACTACGTAGTATCATACAACTCCACCGATGGGACCTTTAAGATAGGCAATGACGGAGCCTATCAGGATGCCTTTTCTGGAAACGGTTTTTTAGGTTTTCAGTTCATCAGCAACCCTGGCGAGGGTTCCGGGATTCCAAAGGTCAGAAACCTCAACACAGGAGAAGGTATAGACATTCAGGATGCCACAGTAACCGTTGTCAGTAACGAGAACCTCACCATTGGCACACCTTACCCGCTTGGTTCCGCCCCCATGCGTCTAACCTGGGACGGCGCAAGCAAGTGGACTGTTTTGAATAATCCTGGCTACCCCATCCCTTCAAGTATTGACGGCTTTGCAAACAAAATAGAATTGGACATGGGTGGCGATTCCAGCCCGGATTTAATAATCAACCTTGACAAAGATGCAGTTGAAGGCAGTTTCGTAGAATTTGATATTATTCCAGACCTCGGCAAACACAGCATAGGGGCAGATATTGGAATTGGCGAGGTTATGACATTTAATCCCTTAACCAGCGATAACGATATTTCCCCGATAACATCAGTCATAATTGATAATAATAACAACAGGATTGATTTTCAGGAATTTGATGTAACAGGAGCAACCAAGGGTCCTTTACTGGCAACCATTCCATCACAGGAGTACACAGACGCTGCAAGCCTTGCATCGGCTGTTGAAACTGCATTGAATACCAAATCTGAACTTTCTGGCATGAATATAACATACTCGGTTTCATATAGCAGCGATGACAGTAAGTTCGTAATCAAGGGTAATGGCAACAATCTGGGAGAGACCCGCATGCTGTGGAACAGCGGTGAAAATACAACCACCAGCGCAGGAGCAACGCTTGGATTTGATGTTGCCTACGATGCCGAGGGCAAATTCGGAGGCGATTTACTCGCAAGCGGCTGGGATGTTGGAGACACTGTTAACGCCAGCTTTACAATCGGGGGCAACACCCTGAATTACAACAGGGCGATACTGGCGACAGATACAAATTCTGTAATTTTAAATGACATACAGACTCAGCTTGCTGCTACATTTCCAACAGAGGGAACCTTTACCTTGAACGGTAACTATATTGAGTTCACCCTGGATAACAAAAGCCTCAGAATCAATGGGGTTTCCGATACAGCCGCCAACGATGCTGTTCTTGAAGTGGCAACCAGTAATGCATCTACAACAACGCCTCAAAGCACAACCTCAATAGGCAACGGTGACGATGTTCGAATTTTTGCACCATCAGATGAAGTAACAAGAATCCCAGTCAGCGATAACGAAGTCTCCCTGATTACTATCAATGAAGCTAACAACCGTTTAGATTTTGAAGAATTCGATACAACAGTTCCAACACCAGTTGGCAGTGGAGAAATCAGCATAACAATTCCAGACGGTGAATACAAAACCACGACAGACCTGGAAAATGCAGTTACTGCCGCCATGAACGCCGCCAGCATTAACGGGGCAAATTATATAGTTACCTATAACGATGAATCCAACAAATTCACCATAGAAGAGGATAGCGGCAACCTGAGTACCTTTGATCTGGGCTGGTACAGCGGCACAAACACAGCCTCCAGCATTGCTACCACTCTGGGATACCACAAAACCGATTTCGCCAGTGGTAAATTTGGATTTGCCAGTGGTGACCTCAACTCCATGAACTGGTTTGAAGACAATGATATAACCTTATCCTTTACCGATGGTGTAAACACACTCGATTACGCCCGAACAATAGATACGCAAAGTGTTTCAGGCAATTTTGGATTTGATGGTGAAAAAATGGATCAAGCCAACTGGCACGATGGAGACACTGTCAGTATGAGATTTTCAGATGGTGTTAACGAACTCTACTATTCACGTACAATAGATTTAAACGCAGGAGACACAACAGAAGACATCCTCAGCGATATGCAGACACAGCTTACTGCTGCCTTTGGCACAGATGCTACATTTACAACCAACAATATTACCAGAAACATTGATTTTGAACTCAATGTTAAAGGCAGGGAATTTTCCGTTGACGAATTTACAGACAGCGGTGCGAACGAGCCTGCCTTTATGTCTATAAACGGAACCACAGACACAGTAGTGCATCCCCTTGGAAACACCCAGGGCACAATCGCCTCTAACCAGCAAAGCAGACTGACGCTGGTGGATGCAACGGGCGAGGACACAGTCGATAGTGTGCTTGAGGATATGCATACACAGCTTGAAGCCACATTTGGTACCGACATTACATTTAATATAGACAGCACCACAAAGGATATTGAGTTTACACTTACACAGTATAACCGAAAATTTAAAATTTCAAATTTTACAGACTCCGGCACACATGAAGCCAAGCTGGTTGCTGAGATTAACGCTGGAACAGTTTATGATCCCCAGGCCGTTGCAGATCCGGCAACACCCACCATCACCGGAATGGTAGCCAACAAGACAGGCACAGTAAACATGGTGGCCCCCTCCGACGATATCGGGGCGTTGACATATACTGCCGAAGAAGACACGGTTCTGTTCAGCATTGATGACAGTAACTCAAAGATAGACTTTGTCGAAATCAACAGTGCCAATGAAAGGACAGTCGAACTTGCAGCAACAATAGCATCGGGAGACTACACAAACATAGCTGATTTTTCAAAGGCAATTGAAACGGCCCTTGAGACAGCATCTCAAAACAGTGTTGATTATAATGTACAATACGACAAGAATTTAAGAAAATTCATAGTCAAGGAGGCAGGAACCAGCCTCAACGAATTTAGACTCCTGTGGGATACTGGCGAGAATAAAGAGAGTTCTGCTGCCCAGGTCATGGGATTTGACCAGACAGACGATATAATGTCATTTCCAAAAAGTGAAAACTATGTTGTTCATATTTCCGTAGACGACTCCAACAACAAAATAGATTTCAAAGAAGTTGTTGACGGACAGAGCGCATCAACCGTGCTTGAGCTAACTGCTGAAATTCAGCCCGGTAATTACACCACTTACGAAGAGCTTGCCGCAGCAGTAGAAACAGCACTCGACAACGAATCAACAGCAAAGGGACACGGCATTGATTACAAAGTAACCTATGACTATGCTTCCAAACGAATGACCATCAAGGAAAAAGGCACAAAGCTTGATGATCTTCAGATCCTGTGGTCCACAGGCGAAAACGGCCCGACCCTTGAAGGCGGCACTGGCGAAAATGCCGGCTCAATACTCGGATTTGATGCTAAAGACGACTCAGCATCTGTTATGGAAAGCACTGAAAAAGTCGAGTGGGGACTGTTTAACACCCTGTTCGCCATGAAGGAATTCCTTAACGAAAATGACGTGGAAGGCCTTGCGCGAACCATAACCAGACTTGACTCAAATTTTCAAAGCATAGAGTCAACTATCTCAGATACAGGCATTAAATATAATCGGCTTGATATAAAAGAAAAAATAATTGTTGATCTTAACCTTAGTATTAATGATAGAAAGATCAACATAGAAGAAGCCGACATTGTAAAAGCAGTTATGGATCTAAAAAATACGGAGATGGCATACCAGGCAGCACTTAATGCTACTGCCAAGATCCTTAGTACGACGTTGGCTGACTACCTGTAATCATTTTGGCCAATATCGTTCATATAAAAGCCACGGAGGGCGAATGTTAGTTCTGACAAGGAAGCCTGGAGAGAAGATCAAAATTGGAGACGACATTGTCATCAGCGTACTTGACGTTGGAAAAGGTAATGTCAGAATTGGAATTGACGCACCAAGGAATATTACTGTCATGAGGGATGAACTTTTCCAAAGAATCTTGCAGGAAAACGTGGAATCATCAAAACGAACCTCTGGCGATGTGCTTGAAGCGTCAAAACTCTTACGGCAAAAATTATCCCAAGAAGAGGAGTGAACGATGCCCCCAGCTTTAGCTTTGAAACAAGAGACAAGGAGATATGCAGTGAAGGTAGAAACCAGAAAATTCGGTTCAATTGAAGTTGATGAAGACAAAGTCATCAACATTCCAACGGGCTTACCCGGATTTCCCGGAAAAGACAAGTTTGTACTGCTGGAAAAAGAAGAGGCCAGACCATTTTGCTGGCTCCAATGTGTGGATGATCCTGAAATTGCTTTGATCGTGATCAATCCCATGCTCTTTAAGCCAGACTACAATGTCGATCTTTCCAATGCTTACAAAGCATTGTCATGGGAAGACAATGGCAACAATATTGCGATGTTTGTTGTTGTCAATATCTGGGGCGAACCACGCAGGGTTACTGCAAACCTGATAGGCCCGATTGTCATTAACACAGCCATGAACGAGGCTGCCCAGATCGTGCTTCACGACACTCCATACTCGGTTGAACACCAGGTAATGTAGCATCTTTCCGGTGTTTGAGGTTTCAGGCGGAGAAGAAACCGCCTGTTACAGGGAGAAGTGGGGAGTAGTTAAAGGGCAACAATATACCTGCCCTTCATGCTTGTCATAATCAGCCCATCTTGAATGGAATGATGTTGTTTTAAAAATTTCTGATATAGTTATTAGAATTTTCTGTCCAAAGCCAGGTGCGAGAAATAACCGAGTACCGCAGCCAGATAGTATGGTACGAGTTTTTCAAGAGACTGCTCATAAAACAAAATTGGCAGAATAATAATGGGCATGGGTACAACAAGCATTGCCCACCATGTATGTGTCCAGCCCCTGTGATGGCCCAGGGCTGGCAGCAGACCGAAAAATCCAAGAATCGCAGCCCACTTGTATTGCTTTTGCACCATAAGTGAAATATCTAAAATTACAAAACATGAATAAAAAAGATTCTGTCCCTTTGAGTCAGTATCAACATCTGGAAAAAGCGATGCCATCAGCGTTATGCACAGCAGGACAAAGGCATCCTCAAGTGATGGCTGATACAGACTTGCCCATATCACCAGAAAAAACGCTGCTCCCCAAAATATAACTCCCCCTAATAGATGTCCCCTGTAACCTGGCATTTTCTTCTTTCCTTTTTCCGGCTTATTATGAAAACAGCATTGTTAAAAATGCTTTTGATTCATCAAAGTAATTTGTTAAAAAAAACAGTATCTACGAAATCATCCTGAATCTGATGAGTTTTACCCCACCCTTTACAGGGCCAGGTCGAAACAAATGCCATGTATGTATCCGGGATTTCACACCAGGCTTTTACATGCGGGCGGGTCGGCCCAAGGGGAACATCGATTTTGAAAACCGCTATAGCATATTTAGCAGACACCTCCAAATCGTTTATTCAAATTAAATGTTATTTACACATTTTTTTTGGATTCTTTTTTGGAAAAGTAAAAAACTCTTTTACGTTATTTACTTGAAGTCTTTTAGTTTTTTATGTTGACACTTTTTTTTATTCCTATATAACTAACCTATCTAAAAGGATAATTTTTTTATATATAATTATTGACAATTGGGTTAACAATTATTTTATTTAGTTTTTTAAAGAACTTGGGTATTGCAATTTTTTTACATTGGCTTATCTGGAGTTTTTTTGCTTATTTCAAAACCAGACCTTCGGGATAAACAAAAATTTAAGCTCCGGTAAATTTTTAAGTTAATTAGGAGATGTACTGCCAAGTCCAGGATTCCATAGACGAGGTGACACATGAGTGAAGGCAACGAAGAAAAAATTGGGCCGGAGGTACTTCTGGCCAACCTGATGAAGGGCTCTACAGAATTATTTGAAAACATGAATAAAACCATGCCGAATTTTTTTGACTTCTCAAAAAAGGATGAGGATATTCCTGAAAGTGAAATCAGGGCTAAATTTCAAGAATCCTGGGAAGGAGCCACAAAATCCTGGAAAGCATTTTCATCCACAATCAGCGAACCGGATGAAGCCAAGGACTTTCTCCAGGGCATATCCATTCTCCCGGAAATCCTGATGAAAATGGGACAGATCAGGTGGGATGGATTCTTTCACTTAAACCAGCAATGGGTTGAACGGCTATCAAGAATAAGCGAATCAGCAGGCTCGATGAAATTTGATAATTCTGAAAAAGGCGGTTTTACTGCCTTTAAGGATATTTATGAAAAAGAATTCAGCCAGTTTTTCAATATTCCCCAGATAGGCCTGACAAGATTTTATCAGGAACGATTCAACCGGGCACTGGATCAGTCTAATATTTTCCAGGTTACCGTGGGCGAATTCATGTTCCTGTGTCAGCTCCCCATTGAAAAATCCTTTAAGGTTTTGCAGGACAAGGTAGCCCAGATGGCTGGAAAAGGGGCCTTGCCGGAAAACCCCAAGGACTACTACAACCTCTGGATAAAAATTCTTGAGGGTCATTATATGACTCTTTTCAAATCCAAGGAGTACACCGAAGCACTGGGAAAAACCCTCAATGCGCTGGAAACTTTTTCAAAAGCAAAACAGGATCTTCTCCAGGATGCACTCCAGGCCCTGCCAATTCCAACAAACATGGAAATGGACGAGCTTTACAAAGAAATATATCGGCTTAACAAGCGTGTAAAAGTGCTTGAAAAGGAATCAAAACAAAACAAAGCAAAAAAGAAAGCCGCAAAGAAAGCTCCGGTAGCAACGGCCCCGGCTAAGAAAGCCCCGGCTGCAAAAGCTCCGGCTAAGAAGGCCCCGGTAGCAAAGGCTCCGGCTAAGAAAGCCCCGGTAGCAACGGCTACGGCAAAAAAAGCCCCGGTAGCAACGGCTACGGCAAAAAAAGCCCCGGCTGCAAAGGCTCCGGCAAAAAAAGCCCCGGCTGCAAAGGCTACGGCAAAAAAAGCCCC
>JAOZSB010000008.1:0-14605 GCA_029939895.1 Desulfobacterales bacterium | reverse complement strand
CGGCAAAAAAAGCCCCGGCTGCAAAGGCTACGGCAAAAAAAGCCCCAGCTGCAAAGGCTACGGCAAAAAAAGCCCCGGCTGCAAAGGCTACGGCTAAGAAAAAGACAACGAGTAGCAAGAAGTAGTCGATAATTTTTGACAGTCATATTTAGTAGAAATGCTTAAGAAACTGAAACTGATTATAAACCAGAAACTGGAATTTAAGGGAACTAAAAAATTATGACCCAGAGAAAAATCCCGGTAGAAAGAATCCTCTCAAAACTGGCTGAAGACGCAGAAAAGGCCAAGGAAACAGCCAAGAGAGCATCCGATGTCCTGCTGGAACCCTTGGAGGCGACAATTGCCAATACTCCATATGATGTTGTTTACGAGGAGGACAGGGTTAAGCTCAAGCATTACTATCCTGAGGGTGGCGTTAAATTTAAACGCCCCATCCTGGTGGTGTACGCCCTGATAAACCGCGAAACCATGCTTGACCTTCAGCCTGGCAGGAGCGTAGTGGAAAAATTTCTGGCCAAAGGTCTTGAAATCTACATGATAGACTGGGGCTACCCCACACGGAAGGACAAATTTGTTTCCATTGACGACCATGTAAACATGTACATGGACAATATTGTAGACTTTATCTGCGAACAACACGACATTGACAAAATTCACCTCATGGGAATCTGCATGGGAGGCGCATTCAGCGTTATGTACTCTGCCCTGCACCCGGAAAAAATCCAAAACCTTGTCACAACCGTTACCCCTACAAATTTCGATACCGAGCAGGGGCTGCTTCACATCTGGATGAAAAACCTGGATGTTGATCGGCACATGAAGACATTTGCCAACATGAACGGCGACATGATGAATTTTGGTTTTCTCCTCCTTAACCCTGCAAGGCTGATGATTGACAAGTATGTCGGGTTTTATGAAAACATGGACAAAAAGCAGTTTGTTGAAAATTTCATGCTCATGGAAAAATGGATTTTCGACAGCCCCGACGTTCCTGGAGAGACATTCAGGCAGTTTGTCAAGGACTGCTACCAGCAAAACCTGTTGATACAAAGCAAGCTGAAACTTGGCGATCAAACTGTAGAACTTAAAAACATAACCATGCCATTGCTTAATTTCTATGGCAAATATGACCACCTTGTACCGCCCGAGGCATGCGAAAAATTAACAGCCGCAGTCGGCAGCACAGACACAGAAGACATATGCCTTGACACAGGCCATATCGGGATATATGTCAGTTCCAAGTGTCAGGAAATATTTGCACCAAAGATTGTTGACTGGCTTAGTAAAAGGGATGATGATTAGGATTATCGTATTTCTGTAAAATATAAAAAAAGTCATAAGGACAAGAGGAATTGAAGACATTTTGTCAGGCACATTGACCGACAATCTTACAACCGTGCCTGAATGAAAGCTGAATTCGCGTTCAAGATTGAGGCGGAAAAAACAACATAACCGCAGGCGTACTCAGTTGTACGCTGAGGATTATGTTTTTTTTCCAACGAAGATATTGAGTGCGAAGGCAGTTTTCATTCAGGCACATCGACATTTTTAAGTTTATTAGGAGATAATATGGCTAAGAAAAAAGATTACTTCAAAATATTTTGTGAAATAAGCAATGCTTTTGGCAGTTCCAGAAGCAAAGATGAAGTCCTTAACCTGATTGTAGACAATGCAATCGAGGCTCTTGATGGAAAGGCTGCCTGCCTGTACCTCAACGATATTGAAAAAGACGTTTTCATCCCGGTCGCACAAAAAGGGCTTTCCGATGATTACCAGCATGAATCAACCGAAAGAAAGAAAAGACAGGTCACCAAGGACTTTAAAGATGGCTTTATTGCAATCCATGATGCAACCAAGGACCCCAGAGTTTCGGACCCTGACAAGAAAAAAGCCGAGGGTATTGCATCTATTCTAATCGTACCAGTCCGTGTTGCAGGCAATGAAATAGGCACACTGATCCTGTACACCGGCAAAAAAAGAGAGTTTTCTAAAGAAGATGTTGATTTTCTCAGCGCAATGGCAGAACAGGGCGGACAGGCAATTGAACAGGCAAGGCTCATAGAAAGAATCAGAAAAAGCACCAAACTGTTCCTTGATATTGCTTCCAACATCAGCTCAAGCCTGGACATCAAAAAAATTCTTCATATCCTGTCTGCTGATATTGGCGAGTCACTCGGAATGAAGGGAGTAAACATACGGCTTCTAAATAAGGACACAGCAGCCCTTGACCTGGTATCTTCTTACGGGCTTAGCGAAATGTTCATCAACAAAGGGCCGATTGTAGCTGACAACAATTACGGTAAGGTAATGGGCGGCGAAACTATTGTCACAAAAAACATCAGCCGTTCAAAGGACATTCCCTACAAGGAAGCACTTAAAAAAGAAGGCATTGTATCCATGGTCAACGCTCCTGTAAAAAGCAGGGACGAGGTTATCGGAATGATGAGCCTTTTCAGCGGGGCAGAACGCGACTATACCGAAGACATGGTTATGCTTATTAACGCTCTGGCGCACCAGGGCGGCCTGGCGATCCAGAATGCTTCCATGTTCCTGGCTCTTCAGGATGCAAAAAAGAACCTTGAAGAGGACATCTGGAGCCACAGGATGTGGTTCTAACTTGAATCAGCAATTTTTATCAGGTACATCTAAACTGAAAATTTACGTGCGTGCCTGAAGAAAAAATAGGAGGAATTATGACTGGTCGAAGCATTGATGAGCTGAAAATTGGTGATTTTGAAGAATTTGCAAAAACCGTAACCGAAAGCGATGTCTACCTTTACGCAGGCGTAACAGGCGATTTAAACCCGGCACATATTAATGAAGAATATGCAAAGGGAACATTTTTTAAGGAGCGGATCGCCCACGGAATGCTCAGCGCAGGGTTTATATCAGCGGTTCTTGGGATGAAACTTCCAGGGCCAGGAACAATCTACCTGAAACAGGAGCTTCAATTCAAGGCCCCTGTAAAGATAGGCGATACTGTAACTGCGAAAGCAGAGGTGTCGGAAATCACATTAGAAAAAAACAGAATCAAGCTGAAAACAACCTGCACAAATCAGGACGGTGTCCTGCTCCTTGATGGAGAAGCTGTTGTTATGCCCCCCAAAAAGAAGTAGACAACCTTATACTGCATTTTTTGTTCATTGCCGGGGTTTAAATCCCGGCAATGGATTATACACTTCAAAAAAAAATCCCATGCCTTTTTAAAACAGATTGAAAAAACTCTTTTTTCTATAAAAATCAGGACAAAAACATTGTATCTTTGATGAGAATCAACTAATATAATCTAATCATGGTATAAATTTGGTTAGATACTCAAGTGGGGTTGATGACATGAAAAGGTTTTTCGTCATTTTTGTATTGGTTTTTGTAATTGCATCTTTTGCAGGTGTCCCAGCACCCTGGGCTTCCGGCAAATGTCCCAGGTGCGGAAAGGTGTGGAACCAGCCCTGGGCAAAGAGCTTTAAGACATGCCCGGATGATGGAGCTGTATTAATTGAAATTGAATCCCGGCCATCCAGTGAAAAAAGCGAGATTGTCCGCGCCATTACGATAAAAAAAGTTAATAAACAATTCTCAAATTACTACCGCCGGCGTGTTGCTTTTTGCATAGGCATTAATAATTACCCTAATTTTCCGACCCTGGAATTTGCAGTAAAAGATGCACAGGACATGGCTGGAGTGTTTCAGGGTTTTGGTTTTGATGAGGTGTATTTGCTTACAGACGGGCGGGCAACAAAACCCAGGATAGTCAACGAGCTTCTCCGGTTTAAGGCTGAGTCTGCGAAAAACGATCTTTTTGTATTCTATTTCGCAGGTCACGGCACAACAGCAAAAAACAGCAGGGGCAGGGAGAATGGGTATTTGCTGACCGTTGACACCACTGGAGACAGTATCCATGAAACAGGAGTTTCAATGGGACTCTTCAAGGATATTTGCGACACCATGCCGGGCAAGCACATCCTGTTTCTGGCTGATTGCTGCTACTCCGGCTACGGTCTCACCCGCAGCATTACAGTTAAAAGAAAGCCTGCAAAAAATGAAGCAATCAATCAGTATTTAAAAACAATAACAAGCACCAGGGCAGTACAGCTTTTATCTGCCGGGGGCAAGAACGACCTTGCGCACGAGCGTAACGGACATGGCATATTTACCAGTTTTCTTCTTGATGTATTAAAGGGAAAAACAAGCCACAAGGACGATGGAGTAATTTCCGTTCTGGAGATGGCAAGCTACATAAAACAGAAAGTAATCAAAGACACAAAGGGCAGGCAAAACCCTGGCTTTGGCTACTTGAGCGGCAATGGTGACGTGGTTTTTATTACTGGCCAGCAGAAGCGACCTGTTTTCAAGCTGGACGATTTACTGTCCCTGGAAGAAATTGAAACCATCTACAATGAGGCAGAAAGCCTGTGGGAAAAGGGAGAATTCAATAAAGCCGAGAAAAAGCTGACCAGTGCCTATGCTGATTTTCGGAAGCATCACTCAAAGGACAAAAAAAAGAATTTTCGTTATTTAAAAGTCTTGGCCAATCTTTCCCTGAAAATGGAAAAAAACGATATGGGAGCATACTATTCACAGGCGATTATAAACGAATCAGCAGATGAGCTTGACATAAGCTTTGGATACAGCCAGCTTGGTATTGCCTGGCACAGAAAAGGCGAGTATAACACGGCAGCCGGATATTTCCAGAGGGCACTGGAAATTGATTTGAAAATACTTGGGAAGAATCATCCAGATATTGCAAAGGACTACAACAACCTGGGTGGAATAAGTAAAAGCAAAGGTGATTTTGACAAGGCGATTTTGTATTTTGAAAAAGCCTTGGAAATCGTGAGATTACAATTTGGAGAAGAAACTCATGGTGCTGCAGTTTACTACAACAATTTGGGTTTTGCCCATAACAGCAGGGGCGATTATGACAAAGCACTTTTGTATTATCAAAAATCATTAAAAATTGATTTACTAAAATATGGGGAAAACCACCCGGAGATCGCAATCCGCTATAACGGGCTGGGCCTTTGTCATTACTACAAAGGTGAGCATGAAACAGCAATCGAGTATTTCAATAAAGCATTAAAAATTGACATGAAAAAACTTGGAAAAAATCATTCCAATGTTGCAAAGGATTACAATTACCTTGGGCTGGTTTATAATATCAGGGGTGAGCATGATAAAGCAATTGAGTACTACAAAAAAGCATTAAAAATTGATTTAAAAATAAAAGGAGAAGATCATCCCGGGATTGCAGTTTACTACAACAATCTGAGTGGAGCCTTTGGCAGCAAGGGAGAGCTTGACAGGGCTGTTGAGTATTATCAAAAGGCATTGAAAATTAACATGAAAAAACTTGGGGAAGCTCATCCAGAGGTTGCCAAATGCTACATCAACATTGGGGCGATATATAACAGCAAGGGCGAGCATAACCTTGCATTGGAGTCCTTCCAGAATGCACTGGAGATACAAAAACTAACCCTGGAACCCGATCACCCTGAAACAGCCGCAAGCTACTGGTGGATTGGGATTCTTTACCAAAAAACTGGCAAGGATGATGACAAGGCAAAGCAGTACCTTAAAAACGCCCATGCAATATATGTAAAACGCCTTGGGACTGACCATCCCACAACCAGAAGTGTAAAAGAATATCTCGACTGGTACAAACTGCCATAGGCAGACTTTTTATGTATTTATTTTTTGCCCACAACAAAATATGAAAAGAATTGTAAGTACATAAGACTTCTTTCATACAAAATTAAGGCAAAGGGAAATGGAAAAATTATTTGTTAATTTTAAAGATGCTTTCAGAGGTGCTTCAACATTTTATATTACTGCCCTTTTCTTGTCTGTTCTACTGTTTTCTGTTCTTTGTGCTTCTGATCTTTTTGCTTCCGGCAAATGCCCGAAGTGCGGCAAGGTGTGGAACCAGCCCTGGGCAAAGAGCTTTAAACTATGCCCGGATGATGCTACCCCCCTGATTGAGATTGAGCAAAAAGAAGAACCTGAAAAAATTGATGCGGTTCGGGCCATAACAATTAAAAAAATAAATGCCGATTTCCAGAACTTTTATCGCCGCCGCGTGGCCCTGTGCATCGGCATTAACAATTATCCTGATTTTCCAACACTGGAGTTTGCAGTAAAAGATGCGCAGGACATGGCTGGAGTTTTTAGAGGATACGGGTTTGACGATGTAGTACTGCTTACTAACAGGGATTCTATAAAAGAAAAAATTATTACTGAACTGTTCAGGATAAAAGCAGAATCAAAAGAAAACGATCTGTTTGTATTCTACTTTGCCGGTCACGGCACAACCGCAAAGGACAGCAGGGGAAAAGAAAATGGCTATCTACTGACCCATGATTCCGATGAAAACAATATCCATGAGACAGGAATTTCCATGTCCCTTTTTAAGGACATTTGCGACACCATGCCCAACAAGCACATCCTGTTTCTTGCGGATTGCTGCTACTCCGGCTACGGCCTGACCCGAAGCATACCAGCCAATGAGGACTTTACTACATACTCCAATGTACTGACAAGCGCACGGGCTGTGCAACTGTTATCAGCAGGCGGTAAAAACGACCTTGCACATGAGCGTGACGGCCACGGCATATTTACAAGTTTTTTGCTGGAAGTATTACAGGGCAAAACAAAGCATAAAAACGACGGCATTATCTCTGTCCTGGAGATGGCAGAATACATAAAACAGAATGTAATCAAAGACACAAAGGGCAGACAAAATCCCGGCTTCGGTTATTTAGCGGGAAATGGCGACGTGATCTTTATAGCAGGTCAGCAAAAAAGACAAACCTTTGACAGGCATGAAATTCTATCCCTGGAGAAAATTGAATCCATGCATGTTGAAGCAGAAAGCCTGTCAAACAAAGGGGACTACCTGAAAGCTGAAAACAATCTGAGCCTTGCATATGCTGATTTTTTGAAGCATCAGTCAGGGGATGCAGAAAAAAACCTGCGCTACATAAAAAGCTTAAGCAACCTCTCCCTGCACATGTATAAAAATGACATGGCAATATATTATGCCCAGTCAATTATTAAAGACGCTGCAAACAGCCTTGATAAAAGCCTTGGATACAATCAGATAGGACTTGCATATGACAATAAAGGCGAGCATGACACTGCAATTTCATATTACAAAAAAGCATTAAAAATTGATATAAAAGAACTTGGGCCTGAACATTCAAATGTCGCCACCAGTTACAGCAACATTGGCATGGCCCACAGCAGCAAGCATGAGTTTGATAAAGCAATTGAGTACTTTAAAAAAGCATTAAAGATAGATAAAAACATTTATGGAGAAAGTGATTCCAAGGCTACAGCTTACTACAACAATCTTGGCGGTGCTTATGAAAAAAAAGGCGAGTTTGATAAAGCAATTGAATATTACAAAAAAGCATTAAAGATTGATCTGGCAGTACTTGGGGCAGAGCATCCAAAAATTGCAACTCTTTACAACAACCTGGGGCTTTCATACAGCGGCAAAGGTGACTTTGACAGGGCACTTTCGTATTATCAAAGGGCCTTGAAAATTAATTTAGCAAAGCTTGGGGCAGAGCACCCAAAGGTCGCACTCCGCTACAGCAACATCGGGAGAGCCTATGAAGACAAAGGCGAGTTTGATAAAGCAATTGAGTACTACAAAAAAGCACTGGCCATTGACATAAAACATGGAGGGACGCATCAATACAGGGTTGCAATCCGGTACAACAATCTTGGTTTTGCTTACAAGGGCAAAGGCGATTTTGATAAAGCAATTGAGTACTACAAAAAAGCATTAGAAATAAAATTAGAAAAACTTGGTGACAGGCATCTGGAAGTAGCCAACATTTACAATATAATTGGGTCGGTTTATACTACAAAAGGCGAGTATAACCTGGCGATCAGGAATCACAAAAAGGTGCTTGAAATTCGAAAGCATGTTCTGGGGGCCGATCACGTGGATGTAGCCACAAGCTACTGGTGGCTGGGGGTTCTTTACCGGAACGCTGGTATAAATGAAATTGAGGCAAACCTTTACATCAAAAAAGCACATGCAATATACTTAAAGCAGCTTGGGTCGGATCACCCGAAAACAAAGAAAATTGAAGGCTTTTTACAATAATTTCAAATATAATTGAGGTTAATAATATGAAAAAATTGTTTGCAGTTTTTGTACTATTTTTTATTTGCGCATCATTTTCCATGGCTGCAACCGATACCGCAAAGGACGACAGCCTTTTATCCCTTACTATGATTGAAGCCCTGTTCCAGGATTCCCTGAACCTGCGGTTAAAGGGAGAGTACTTGAAGGCCGAAAAAAAACTTTCACGGGCCTATACTGCTTTTTCAAAGCATAAGAATACAAACCCGGAAACCGAGTTGCGCTATTTAAGGGGACTTATCACCCTTTCCATTGATATGAAGATAAACGACAGGGCTATTTTTTATGGGCTGGAGCTTCTTGAAAAATCTCAAAACCCCCTGGATACATCCTTTGCATATGGCGAGATTGGCTATGCCTATTGCAATAAATCGGAATTTGCAAAAGCATCCAAATACTGCAAAATGTCCCTTGATGTCTGCAACAGTAAGCTGGAACCAAACCACCTCAACCTTGCAAGAACATACTATATCCTCGGAGAAATTTCATATCATAATGGCGCATATGATCTGCTTATTGATTATGTTAACAAATCCCTTTCAATCAGGCTGCGCAGAGCGGGAGATAGTGACAAACTCGTTGCAGAGTGCTACAACAGTCTGGCGGGTGGTTATTACGGCAAGGGAGAGATTGATCGATCAATTGCATATCTTCACAAGGCATTGGAGATTAATTTAGAGGCACTGGGAAGCGACCACCCAGACATTGCCATCCGCTACAACAACCTGGGTGCTTTATACAGCTCAAAGGGCGAGTATAATCTGGCCATTTTGTATATCAAAAAGGCTTTGGAAATAGACCTGAAAAAACTTGGGGAAAACCACCATGACGTAGGTTTGGGCTACAACAACCTGGGGCTGGCATACTACAACAATGGCGAGTATGACAATGCTGTTATCTATTGCAAAAAAGGTCTTAAGATACAGCAGGAAAGCCTTGGGGCAAAGCACCCAGGTGTTGCAGAAACCTGCTACTGGCTGGGAAATATTTATCGAAAAATGGGCACAGATGAAGACAAAGCAAACTTTTATTATAAAAAAGCTTATGCAATACTACAAAAAAAACTTAGCCCAAATCACCCGAAAACCAGAACGGTAAAAGGTCTTATCAAATAAGAAAAATCGGTCATTTTTGCTCAAATTCAATACAACGCTGAAATCAGGCAAAAGCCAACGTTATTGTGTGGAAACTAATTTGTGTACTATATTGGAGCGATTCTATGTCAAAGACGGAACCAGAAGCAATTGCCGCAGGCGATGTATTCACAGAGCCTGTAACAGGAGTTGAATTTTCATGGATACCGCCAGGAACTTTTGTGATGGGCGACACACTCGATGCCGGGTTTGGCAATGAAAAGCCTGTCCACGAGGTGACATTAACACGCGGATTCTGGCTTGGGAAGCACCCTGTCACCCAGAGGCAATGGAAAAAAATTATGGGCGACAACCCTTCCACCCTTCATAAATCCGATAGTTCCAATGACTGCCAGAAGTTTCTTGAAAAATTAAAAAACAAAAACATAGTTAGCCCGCAGGATGATGATGGTGATCAATACCCGGTTGAGAGTGTATCGTGGAACGACTGCCAAAGGTTTATTGAAAAGCTAAACAGTGACAATAAAGGTGCTTACAGGTTTGCATTGCCAACCGAGGCCCAGTGGGAGTACGCAGCCAGGAGCGGAGGTCAGCAGGAAAAGTACGCTGGCGGAGACAAGCTTGAAAACGCAGGATGGTTTTTTGATAACAGCAGCAACATAACCTGCAAGGTCGGACAGAAGGCTCCCAACGGCCTGGGGCTCTTTGATATGAGCGGCAATGTTTTTGAGTGGTGCAGCGACTGGGATGGCGAGTATTCATCCAGTTCAGCGACTGATCCTGAAGGCCCGGCATCGGGCCAGACACGAATCTTTCGAGGGGGAAGCTGGGGCAGCAGTGCCAGCCACTGCCGAACATCATTTCGCTACGGGGACGAGCCAGATACCCGTGACATCAACGTGGGCCTGCGTCTTGCAATGCTTTAGCCCCGAAGCAGCATTGCAACAGAAACCTTTGGCAACCTGCTTCATTTAAAAGGGCCGATCCTTTCTATCTTTTACAAGTCACCCCCTTTTTTCATTTGATTTTTTATCTGAATAAATATAATTTAATTTTTTGATGAAGCATTTGTGCATACAAAAAAAATTTTGCGCATACAAATTTTTGTTTTCAAAAAAAACACTACACAAAGGGAATTTAAAATTGAAAAAATTGACAGTAGAAGGGGCGACTAAAGACTCTCAAATACTTGTCGGGGAATCCCTGGCAAACCTTGAAAGCTATATCCCAGAAGGGGTTGGCAAAAGGATTATTATAACCGATGAAAACGTCCATGCTCTTTATAAAGATAAATTTCCAGCCTGGGAAACGATAATTGTTGGTACTGGCGAAAAAGCAAAAACCCTTGAAACAGCAGGCTATATATACAACCGCCTCATTGAGCTTGAAGCTGACAGGACATCATATATCGTTGGCATTGGCGGTGGTATTGTGTGCGATGTGACTGGCTTTATCGCCTCCACATACATGCGGGGGATAGGTTTCGGGTTTGTGTCAACAACCCTGCTGGCACAGGTGGATGCGTCTGTGGGCGGAAAAAACGGTGTGAATTTTGAGGGCTTTAAAAACATGGTTGGTGTTTTTAATCAACCGGATTTCGTGATCTGCGACCTTGCAACACTGAAAACACTCCCCACAAATGACCTTTTGTGCGGGTTTGCAGAGATTCTCAAGCATGGTGCAATAAAGAGCGAGGATCATTTCAGGGATCTGGAAGAGAACTGGGAAAAGATGGTCAACCTCGATCTTGAAGCCCTTGAACGGCTGGTCTATGATTCTGTGGCAATTAAAGCAGCAGTTGTAAATGCAGATGAAAGAGAAAAGGGAGAGCGAAAAAAACTCAATTTCGGCCATACAATCGGTCATGCAATAGAAAAAACCACAGGCCGAAACCACGGCGAATCTGTAAGCGCAGGGATTGTAGCGGCTTCCAGACTCAGCGTTCAAGAGGGTCTTATTACCCAAAACCTTTTTGATAGAATTATTGCACTTCTTGAAAAACTGGGCCTGCCTGTGAAGCTTGATATTGACAAAGAAAAAGTAATTGATGCTCTTAAAAAAGATAAAAAACGGGCTGGAGAAAAAATCAACTTTGTACTTCTTCAAGAACTGGGAGATGCTGTAGTTATGGATTTTGCAATCCCTGATATTGCATCACTGGTAAATGAGCTTGGGTGGGGCTAAGCTGGAAATAATGCGCCTTCCTTGTTAAAAACAATAAGGAGTAAACTCATTAAAGCTATCTTGCACACACAATACGGTCCGCCAGATGTTCTTCAAATTAAAGAAGTTGTAAAACCAGTACCAAAGGATAATGAAGTACTGATCAAAATTTTTGCAACTTCAGTAACATCAGGTGACTGCAATGCTCGAAGTTTCGAATTTGTCCCTGGTTTGTTCTGGCTGCCGGCACGAATTATCTTTGGTTTTACAAAACCAAAAATCAACATACTCGGCACAGAGCTGGCAGGAGAGATCGAAGCAACGGGCAAAGACGTAAAACTGTTTAATAAAGGGGATCAGGTTTTTGCATTATCGTGTATTACCTATGGTGGCCATGCCGAGTATGTCTGTATGCCTGAAGATGGGGTGCTGGCTGCAAAACCCTCCAACCTTACCTTTGATGAAGCAGTTGCCGTTCCCTTTGGGGCGCATTCTGCCTTGTTTTTCATTAAGGATCAGGCCAATGTCCAACCCGGACAAAAAGTACTTATCTATGGTGCATCAGGAGGTATTGGAACTTATGCAGTACAGCTTGCCAAATACTATGGCGCAGAAGTTACCGGAGTATGCAGTACTGCAAATTTAGATATGGTGAAATCCCTGGGAGCCGACCATGTGATTGATTACACCAAAGAGGATTTTGCAAAAAGCAATGAAGCATATGATGTAATTTTTGATACTGTAGGCAAGATCTCTTTTTCCCATTGCAAAAGCCTGCTAAAGCAAAAGGGAGTCTACCTTGCTGCAGCCATGAACACCGCAATCCTTTTTCAAATGCTGTGGACATCAATAACAGGAGGCAAAAAAGTAATGGGTGGCGTGGCCATCGAAAGACAGGAAGATTTACTTTTTTTCAAAAAACTTATTGAAGCAGGAAAGCTAAAACCGGTCATAGACAGGCGATATCCCTTTGAACAAATTGTCGATGCTTTTAAATATGTTGAGCAGGGCCACAAAAAAGGAAATGTAGTAATAACACTTGGGTCATAAGTATTAAGCCTGACCATAAAAGTATTAGTAATCACTCCCGTTTCAATTCATAATTTTTTTTGATCTTCCATTCTCAACCTGGATGCTCTGCGATACTGACTTTTCTACAGATGCAAGCGGAGGGGCCAACACCCTACTCCGCTTGTCTGTGTCTAAACATCTCCACTTCACTGCTTCCAGCTTATTTACTTCTACTTATCATTTTCAGTAACAAGCCTGAACCCATGACCAGTGATCCTCTTATCAGGCAATGCATTACTGCGATAACCTGAACGGCAGTGGTCAGCAGGTGAATCCCAGCTACCGCTGCGAAGAACACGGTAATGACCCAATGCTGGCCCCTTTGGATCAGTTACAGGTTCTAATGAATATCCACCAAACCGATCCTGGCACCACTCCCAGACATTGCCGTGCATATCATATAGGCCCCATGCATTAGGTTCTTTATGACCCACCAGCTGGGCATATTTTTTACCATCATAATAAGTATTCTTATCATACCAGACATATCTGTTTATGTTTTTGCCATTGCCAAAGCTATATCCTGTTGTGCTTCCCGCCCTGCACGCATATTCCCATTCTGCTTCGGTTGGCAAACGATATTTCCGACTGGTCAGTTGATTAAGCTTCCCTATAAAAATCTGGACATCTTCCCATGACACAAATTCTGCCGGTGATCTTGGCGATTCCATTACGTTATCCTCATCTACCCAGGGGGAATCTTTCATGACTGAATACCATTGCAACTTTGTCACCTTTGAAATCTGCATGTAAAAACCCTTTGAGATTGTAACTTCATGAACCGGGACTTCATCAATAGAACCTCGAGAAGATCCCATTTGAAATGTTCCTAGCTTAATATAATTAAATCTCATACCAATGGTGTTGACAATGGGGTTTATTTTATTTTTTTTTTGGGAGAATAGATTCAATGCTATTATCGTGGATGAATTCAAATCCTCAGCTTGTTTTATACCATTTGCCTGTTCACAAAACACGGCCCCCGGCACCAACGCCAAAGCCATGACCAAAATTACGATTATTTTTTTCATTTTATTAACCTTTTAAAAAAATTATTTGTGCTATCAATATAAATGGATGCAGACGGAACGCTTTACGTCCTCCTCCGTCTGCGCAGGTTTCAACGTCTTTACTTCACTGCTTCCTGCTGATCTTCTTCAAGCTTCTCAGGGACAAAAACAAGCCTGAAACCATAGCTAATAACGTTGTCATCAGGCAATGCAATGCCGCGGTTAGCTGAGCGGCAGTGGTCAGCAAAGGATTCCCAGCTGCCACCGCGAAGAACTCTGTAATGTCCCGATTCTGAACCTGTTGGATCTGTTGCAAATCCTAATTGATATCCACCAAACCAATCCTGGCACCACTCCCAGACATTGCCGTGCATATCATATAAGCCCCATGCATTAGGTTCTTTTTGACCTGCCAACTGGGCCTTATTTTTACCTTCATAATAAACATTTTGTTCATACCAGGCAAAGCTGGATAAGTCTTTGCTATTGCCAAAACTATATTCGGTTTTACTTCCCGCCCTGCACGCATATTCCCACTCTGCTTCGGTTGGTAAACGATATTTCCGTTTGCTTTTCTGATTAAGTTTATCTATGAAAACCTGGGCATCTTCCCATGACACATTTTCTAAAGGTGAATTTGGAGATTCAATTAGTATATCTACATCTTCCCAGTCGGGAGATTTTATGACAGAATACCATTGTCCTTTTGTCAACTCAGTAGTCTGGATGTAAAAACCTTTTGAGATCGTAACCTCATGGACAGGGCCTTCATCAACACTGCCATAAAGAGAACCCATTTGAAATGTTCCTAGCTTGATATAATTAAACCTCATACCAAAAGGGTTGACAATTGGTTTTGAAGTACATTTTTTGGACAAAAGGTTGCTGGCTATTATCGAGGAAGAATTCAAATCCCCAGCTTGTTTTAAGTCACCTGGCTGTTCACAAAACCCGGTCCCCGGCAACAATGCCAAAGCCATGATCAAAATTACTATTATTTTTTTCATTTTATTATCCTTTCAAAAAATTAATTTTTTTAAAAAATCACATTAACACCATCACTCAGTAGTGTCCCGTTTAACTTTTTAGAATAGCACCCAACGTGCTGTAAT
>JAOZSB010000007.1 GCA_029939895.1 Desulfobacterales bacterium | reverse complement strand
TTAAAATGAAAATAATTGTAAAACCAAATATCAGTTGCTTTACAAAATAAATAGAAAATAATTTAAAAAAAAAGACAGACCATGACTCAAAAGAAAGAATTACAAAAAGCAAAACAACGACTCGACAGCCTCGTTGCCAAACGGGATGAAATGCTGTCTCTTCCGCCGGGAGATGCACTTGATGCCATAATAAGTTCTCCCATTGGCATGGCGGTTGTGCATTCAATGACCGAGGAGGATTTTCATTTTCTGGTAAACGACATCGGGCCGGAAGACAGTGTGCCAGTCCTGTCTCTGGCATCTGCAAAACAATGGGAATATCTCCTTGATGCAGAAACATGGAAAAAAGACAGAATCGACCTCACAAGCACTGTAAAGTGGTTTGATTTGCTCCTTGAAGCTGATCCTGAAAGATTCATAAAGTGGGTATTTGCACAAAAACTTGAATTTGCAGAATACTTCTTTTTCAAAAATATTGAAGTTGCAGTAAGGGAGCATGACGAGGACCCGTCTGCCCTGGGAGAAGGTTTTACTACCTTTGATCAGGTTTACTATTTCAGGATTCGCCCGATGCCGGGGGAAATGCTGGAAAAAAATAAAAAAGATCAGGCAAGGGAAGGCGAAAGCCAGGACGAAGATAAGCCTGACGCTGAAATACCAGGCAACGAAACGCCCGACGAGGACGACCAGGAATGTGAGGCCCGGGAAGAAGATGCCGATGATGGAGATGTGACCTGCGCAGCCGACGACGACTACCTGTCAAGCGTGTTCAGGGAAAGAAGGAACAAATTTATAAGTACATTCCTTGAAAAAGCAGCACTCCTTGACCTTAACAATTACATTGGTTTTCTTCTTGAAACTGCTGCAATACTTCCGGCTGAGGTGGAAGAAGAAGAATATCGGCTCAAAAGCGTGCGGCTGGCTGAAAAGGGATTTCTGCCCTTTCAGGAGGCTCTGGGAATATACGCACCTTTAAAGCCTGAAGATATGAAGGTTAACATCCTGAAGGCAGACCAGGACAGGGAAAGCGAAGATGTAAAGCTCGACATTCCGCCCCATTACCACTCTGCTGCCATGGAAGGGGAAAACCTGTTTACCGAGGCCCTTGAAACAGTTGGTATGGAAGATGTTATAGAAAAAATCCAGGCTGAATTTGCAGCACTTGCCAACCAGGTAATTGCTGCGGACAACGCAACCGTAAAAAGCAGAGAAGAACTAAATGCAGTAGTAAAGAAGGTTGGGGGTTTTTTGAGCCTGGGTCTTGCAATACTTGCCAGCGATGATGACTCTGCATCAAAAATCTCTATTGTCAGGAATCACAGCCTGGCTGATATATTCCGTGTGGGTTACGGTGCGGTGACCGGCCTTAAAACAAGGGCGGGGAAATGGATGAAACAGAGCTGGACACTTGCCAATGAGATCCCCCTGAATTTTTGGGGAGAGCAGTGGCTGGGTCACCTTGGCGGAGTACTTCTCAAAAAGCCTCTTTTTTTTGATAACTATACTACAACCTCAGGCCTTTACAAGGAGTTTGCATCCCTGGAAGACATCCGGGAGACAGGCAGTGCATTGTCCAGAATATTTGTTTTTGACGATTTATTCTCACTCCTTCTTGAGGATTTTGAGCCGGTTCCAGACAGGTTTATGACCTACAAAAATGTTGTGCTTACACTGTGGGCGAGGAATTTTCTGGGCCTTGAAACTGCGCCAAACCAGGATATCAGGGTTCCTGTTGATGAGTTCAGGCGGTTTTTCAGCGAGCTTTTTACCGAAACAGGCGAAAAACGGGCAGTAAAGGACTCCATGAAAGAAAACTTCATGGACTGGGTTGTTTCAAATACGAAGCTTACCCGTGATGAGCTTTCAAGCAACCTGGGTGCTGCCTTTGAGGAGCTTTTTGAGGAACTCGAAGCAGAGCTTTCGCAGGTTGAGACCGCAAATATTGATCCAAGATTTATTCTGCTGTTTTTCCTGAAATAGGGTTTTCAGGAAGTTTTTTTTTGCGTGATTTTTACTGTTTTTTTAATATTACCGGCCAATATCGCCAAAAAGATGCCCTATGATTGTGCAGGCAGCAACTGCGGCTGTTTCTGCCCTTAGGATGCGGGGACCGAGACCAGCCGGGATAAAGCCGTTGGATATTGCAAGCCCGGCTTCTTCCTTTGAAAAGCCTCCTTCCGGCCCTATCAGGATTGCAGCGGATTTGATGTGGCTGTCATCTTTTTTGGGATAGTTTTTTTCAATAAATTGAGAAATTGCCTGTGACAGGGGCAGGGGTTCCTCTTCCCATAAAATGATTTTTAAGGGGTGATTTTTCAGTTCAAGTACTGCATCCTTGAAGTAAATCAGGGGCATGATAGATGGGATGTGGCTGCGCCTGCATTGTTTCAGGGATTCCGAAGCTATTTTTTCCCACCGCTCCATCCGTTTTTCCAGAGTTTTTGGTTTTGCAATCGACCGTTTGGAAAGGATTGGAGCAATCTTCATAACCCCGAGTTCTGTAAGCTGGCGCACCAGGGTGTCCATCTTTTTGTCCTTCAGGAGGGAGATTCCGGCAGTAATTTCTATGGGCGATTCTGTTGTGGGCTGGCTTTTGCCAAGAATTTTAAAGGTTGCAGAATCAGCCGAGATGCTTGTTATCCGGGCTTCATATTCAAGCCCCTGACCATCGAAGAGAACCACGTCGGCTCCGGGTTTCAGGCGCAGAACATTCCTTAAATGGTTAGCATCCGGGCCTTCAATTCTGGGACGCTCCGACTGGACAATTTTTGGGTCAATAAAAAATCTTCTCATCTTTTAATTGTACCACATTAGAATAAATTGTAAAAGGTCAAGTTTTTTATTACGGGAACTATTCATCCTTGTCTAAAATTTCTCGAATAGCCCGTGAAGCGTTGGCTGCTGTAAAGGGCTTGGCAACATATCCCTTTGCACCAAGGTTTTTAATGTCTTTAATAAGGCTTTCTTCCAAGTATCCAGTGGCAACAAGAATTTTTGCTTTTGAGTTAAAGTACAACAGTTTTTCAATGCATTTTCTTCCACCCATCCCCGGCATGCCCAGATCAATCACGACAAGGTCAATCTGCAAATATTTTTCAAGGTAAATTCCAAAAGCAGATTCTCCGCTGTCCGCAGTAATAACATCGTAGCCAAGCTTCGACAGCATCGCCCTTGTTATATTGATTACATCTTTTTCATCATCAACAAGCAATATTGTTTCTGTTCCCTTTGATGCACGGTTTGCCGCATCACTGTCCAGGGTTGGCACAAGCTGCTCCTCAGCGACAAAGGGGAAATAAATTTTGAATGTTGTTCCTTCGTCAGGCTGGCTTTCACAGGCAATATACCCGCCATGACTCTGTATGATGCCATAGATAACAGAAAGGCCCAACCCTGTTCCCTTGCCAATTTCTTTTGTAGTAAAAAATGGATCAAAAATATGTTCCTGGGTTTTACTGTCCATTCCAGTGCCTGTGTCTGAAATAGTAAGAATAACGCAACGGCCTGTTTTTAAGCCGGTTGACATGGCTGAATCCAGCCCTATCTTGAAATCTGGCGAATGGCTGGAGGGGCTGTTGTAAAGTGCTTCATCAAAGAAACCATTTTCGGTTTTTATGGTAAGGGTTCCACCGTCGGGCATTGCATCCCTTGCATTTATGCACACATTCATTACAACCTGTTCAATTTGCCCGCCATCTGCCTTTATGGAAAATAAATTTTCATCAAGATCAAGTTTTGTGTCAATCATGCGGGGTAAAACACGGTCAAGCATCCGCATGATTTTTTGTATTTCATCATTGAGGAAAGTAGTATTCAGGAGGATTTCTGTTTTGCGGCTGAATGCCATGAGCTGTTTAACCAGGTCTGCACCCCTTTGTGTTGACTGAAAAATTGCCTGGAGCATTTCTTTTGATCCAGGGGTTGCATCGTCAAGCAGGAGCTGGGTGTTGCCGGAAATAATATATAAAAGATTATTAAATTCATGCGCCACACCACCAGCAAGAATTCCAACGGTTTCCATTTTCTGGGATCTCTGGAGCTGGTACTCCTTTAGTCTTAATTCTTCCTGGGCCAGCCTGTGTTCAGTGATGTCCTCAACAAGCCCAACGCCTAATATCATTTTCCCATTTTTTAAAATTGGAATAATGCTTGCTTTAATGTAGGAGGTTTTTTTGCCTGTAACAGAGGTGTATTCACCTTCAAAATGTGCAAACTGGCCCTTTAATGATTTTAAAATTGTTTCTGCAAAATCACCACTGGGAACATCCCTGATATCAAATCCCAGAACCTTTTCACGGGATGAGCCAAATGTTTTGAGTATGGCTTCATTGACTTCTGTGATTATTCCATCGCTGTTGTAATGCACCATTCCAATGGGAGTGTTTTCAAAAAACAGGCGATGCCTTTCCTCGCTGGTTTGCAATTGGGTTTCTGTTTTTTCTCGTACTTCGATTTGCATGCGTATATGAAAAGCAGCAAACCGTAGAGCTGCAAGTCCCAGGAAAAAAAGAATACCATGGATGACAGAAAGCAAAGTAATATGTTTTTTGGCCATATCGTTAAAGGGTTTCATTGGCACGGAAATGCTGATGCCGCCTCGTATGTCCCCGACCTTGTATCCCTGGACAGCATGGCACGAGAGGCATCCTTGTTCTGTAAGCAGGGGGCGAAGGAATCGAAAATATTTTTCACCCTGCACGTTTTCAATGGAAGTAAATTCAGGTATTCCGGTTTCCAGGAGCTTGAGTGCTTCGGCCTCCCAGGGAACCGGTGCATTTTCAGGGCGGATTGGATTAAGGCTGGTAATGTGTCCCACAACCCCCAGGGTGTCTTTTCCTAATTCATGAACCTGTCGGGTCATAAATGCCGGGTTGATCTTGGTCAGGGTTTTGTTTGAAGGTGTTATTATTTCTCGCTCAAGCGTATTAAGGTAGGGGTTGGGCTGGGTCAGCTCAGTAACCCTGGCATAAACACCGCCATGTTTGGCATTCCAGCGCCTGTACAGCACATCTTTTTCAAATGCAGTATGCGCCATGATGCGGGCAGACTCTGCTGCATCGGATTTCTCGTTTTGTATGTTTAAAAATAAAGACAAGCTCAAAAATAAAAACCACACAACAGCAGCAATCGAATGGGTGCGAATGGTAATCGGTTTTTGTATCATAGCTGTTTCTTTCGAAGCATCAAGGCATTTTTATTTTTCTGGGTCATGTTAAATGAGATTGACACCATATTATGAGAAATCTCTAAACATAAAACAATACCAGTTTTCATGTGGGATTGTCAAAAAAATCTTTATGAATAAATAGATATAACAGAAAGTGAGTAGTAAAAATAAAGACTAATAGTTGCTCTAATTATGTGGTTTTGGGTGGTATTGTTGACACAATGCAGCGATTACGTCCCTGCTCCTTGGCCAGGTACAGTAAGTCATCTGCCTGTTTTATCATGGTGTCAAGAGTTTCACCAGAGACTTTTTCAACAAAAATAATGCCAATGGAAATTGTAATAACAGGCTTTACTTTACTATTACGATGCTCAATGCCAAGCGCCTCTATGTCCGCCCTGATACGTTCTCCAATCCTGATTACATCTTCTTTTGAAGTAGAGTTTATTAGAAAACAAAATTCTTCCCCTCCGTATCTAAAGATAAAATCTCCAGCTCTGGGCAGGGACATCCTGAATGCATGGGCAACTTTCTGCAAAGCAATGTCGCCCATCTGGTGACCATAGGTGTCATTGTATGGCTTAAAAAAATCAATGTCCATGAGTCCAAAGGCAACGCCTTTGCTATCCCTCTGGGATCGCATGATTTCATTTTCAAAAATAAAATCAAGGTATCGACGATTATTTAATCCGGTAAGGGGATCGGTAATTGAAGTTTTTTCAAGGTCGCAGAAGGATTGCTGGAGTTTTAAAAAGTATGATAATGAAAAATAAAAGACAAACCCGATAGTAATAACTGCAAACAGGATTGTTATGATCATTTTTTGTCTCAGGCTGGTGAGGCGGGTTTCCAGACGCTGACGTAATTCTAAAATAGTGGTCTCGTGGATTTTGCACCAAATACCCACGGATTGTGATCCGAGCTGAAAAAAAAGCTCAGCCGACATGTTGATTTCTTTCCCTTTACCAAGGGAGTCGCAGGTTGCAATAAAGGACTCTAATGGCGGGCTGTATTTTGCACGGGTGGCTTTAATCTCTGCCTGTAATTCCGGGGCCTCATTGCTTATGGTTGCAACAACGTGATTAAATTCTTTTAGCTGTGCTTTTATAAGGAGCAGTTTTTCAAAACACAATGCCCTGTCTTTATTTCCAGGGCTGTCATGGGCTATCATCCCGCTTCCAATACCACGAATTATGGCAAATGCTTCGCTTATGTCCGGGATCTGTTTTACTGCAATTTCCATCAAATAGTAAGTATCAAGTTCCGGGTCAAGTATGAGGTTTGAACGGTCTGAAACAAGGTGAATGGTGCGGCGCAGCTCTTCAATGAGTTTTGTGTATCTATCAAATTTTGTGTAAGTAATGTCAGCAGAACTTTTAATTTCTTTTGAATTATAGAGATTTTGCAACTCAGAATAATTTTTTGAAACATCCTGGAAAATGCCAAATTCTTTACACAGGTTTTTCCATTTTGGGGAAGTCAGGCGGATTTCCAGCCGTTTTTTTATAGCTGCTGCATGGGAGGCCATCTTTGAATTATTGTCCCATAACAAAATCTGGGAGATCCCTCTAAGCTCCTGAATATCTGACATTGTTTTAAATAAAAGGTGAACACCAAAGGTTCCCTTGACCTCTTTTTGGGCGAAGGAATGCTGCTCGTTCAGGCTTAATATGCCGTATGATATGGTTATGCCCAGAAGGAGGATGGGCAGCAGGGTGGCACCGAGAAAACGGGCCAGCATTTGCTTTTGGGTCTTATTGGTTTTATTGGCTTGCATTTATAAAATTTCAAATACTCATATATAGCATCAACACAATCAAAGAAAAGATTTGGCCAGTTTTACACCATGGCTTATTGCTGAGGCTAATACATCGTTTTGTTCCTTAACTTTAGCTTTATCAAAGATGCCGAATACAGGCAGTTCTTCGATTACTTCATATCCAAGTGCTTCGATTGGGAGGCGCATGGCTTCAAGGGTGAATCCCATGTCATGCCTGTCTACCTGCTCGCACACTGCCACCAGAACGGCTTTGCGTCCCTGGTTTTCTATTTGACTTGACCAGCCCCTGGGTCGATTATCCTCAAAGTTATAAAAGCAATAGAGGCGGTCAATAAAAGCTTTCATCCATGAGGTAATATTATAGTTGTGGGTTGGGGAGACAAGTACCAGCCCCTGGGACTCAATAATTTTTGGATAAACTTCAGACATATCATCGGGCAATCCCGTGCAGATTTTATCCTTTCTGCAGCACTCGCACCCTATGCATCCCTTAAACTGCAAGTTACGCAATGCAACCTTGTCCGTTGCAATTCCATGTTCCATTGTGCCTTTTAGAACATGATCCAAAAGAATGTCTGAGTTACCGTTTTTTCTGGGGCTGCCGCAGATACCAAGCACACGTGGCTTTGGAGTATAGTCACTGATTTGTTTTTCTGAATCCATTTGAAATGTTCAATCCCCTTTTTCATCAGCCTCTCAATTATGAGCGGACAGATACGGATTGTTCCCTGGCTGACTGTTTTACTGAATCTTTAACCCGATTGTTGCTGCAATTTCTTTCAAAATTGCTTCGGCTTCATCATACTCGTAGTTGTCTACACTTTGCAAGAGTTTAGATCGATATGGTAAATTAAATATTCTAATTTCTTCCAAATATGTCTTAATGCCCTGGGGATCAGATTCTGAAAAAGCCTTGAGCAGATTGTTAATTACAGGTGAAACCTTGTCAAGTTCAGGTTCAGCCAGCGACTCGGTTTCGGCCTCAGAGTCCGGGGCTGTTTCATCAGCTTTTATCAGTTCAAAGTTAAAAGCTTCATCAGGTTCCTGCCGTTTCAGGTGCAGGGTAAAAATAAAAGTACTGCCACTGCCAGGTTCACTTTCAACGGAAATCGCGCCTCCCATTATTTCTACAAATTGCCTGCATATTGAAAGCCCGACTCCTACGCCATCGTATTCACGGGAGCTTGACGTATCAGCCTGGGAAAATGGTTCAAAGATTGATTCAAAATTTTCCTGGGCAATACCAATCCCATTATCAGTCAGGGAAAATTGCAGTACTGTGCTGTCCTTTGATGTTTCCAGTGCAGCAATTGCCAGGGCCGACTCAGGAGGATTTGTAGTAAACTTTGCAGCATTGAGCAAAAGATGATCCAGTATTTCAATTATCCGGTCTTCATCGCCAATGAGTTTATTGGGGATATTTTCAGAAGTAATTTTAATAGTGTTTTTTATACCTATATTCTGTCCCTTATAAAAGAACTCTCTTGAAATCTTTGTCAGGGCCTTGTCCAGGCGAAAGGGTAAATCTTCAAGTTTAAGGTCGCCATCTTTGGATTTTGTATATTCAAGTATCTGTTCAATGGTTTTCAACAGGGAGTAGCCTGAGTTTTTGATGATAGTTTGAAGCTCTTCGAGTTCCTCGTCAGATGCGACCATTGAAATCAATTCCGCGGCTGCGATTGCGCCGTTTAAGGGGGTTCTGAGTTCATGGCCCATGTTCATTAAAAAATCACTTTTTGCTTTATTTGAACCCTCGGCAGCGAGCTGTGCTTTTTCTGCTAATATATTTGCTGCTTTCAAATCTTTATTTGCAGCATCCAGCTCCAGGGTTCTTGCTTTTACCAGTGCTTCGAGCTTGTCTGCGCGCTGCTGCTGGCGTATGGTGTGCATATTGCGCTTAACAACGAACTTTGCGATGATCCATGATGGAAAAGATGCTAAAATAAACAGTAATGCTGCCAGAATGAATGCATTGCCAGAATGTTTTGCTGTTCCGTCAACCAGGGCCGTTTGCGGAATATGTGATATGACTTTCCAGAAGTAATTGCTGCTGATGTCGCTTTCATTCAGCACCAGGGTATCATTTACATTACCTCTTAAGCTATCCCTCAAGGGGTATACAGTTGCAGAAGTAAATAATCCATTTTTATCTAAAATCTGAGTCGCCTGTGAAGGCAATATCTTGCTCCATGCAGGGGAGTATATATTGGAAAACTTTTTTTCTTTTCTATCCTTCATCATAAAGCCCCATTCATCTTCTATCTCAGGGCTGCAAAGCCAATAGCTATCGGAATTCACAAGCATTATGCTGCCCCTTGATGTTTTTGAGGCCATTTTGAGAGAATCAATTAAATTGTCAGCCAGATAATTGAGAAGTATTATCCCTCTTTTTTGATTTTTGTTATCAAAAACAGGTATGGCAAAGCGGATCATGGGCTTGAGGGGTTGTTCAATTTTGCCTTTTTCAACATTAAGATCCAGGGGTGAAACAAAGATTTTATTCGGGCCAAGTGCAAAGGCATCGGTGAAGTAGTACCTGTTGCCCTTGGATTGCAATTTTTCAGGTTTGACAATTGCAGGATTTCCATTGTTAAAGTTAACCCTTACTACTTCCATTCCAGTTTCATCAAGAAACCTGATCTGGTCATAAATGTGTTTTTCCCGGCTTAATACAAGGTATTCTTTGGCAATCCATTCTTTGTATACTGCTGAATTATCATCATCACCGTTATTTATAAGCTGCTGCAATTCATTTTGGTTTGATAAAAACAGGAGATCGGAAACTATTGAATGGAGACTGCTTGTGACAAGGGATTGCTGCTGCTTGAGGTTTACTTTCTCTTCGTGTTTCAGCCGCTCCAGAAAATCCTTTGACTGTATATTAAAAAGCATGACAATTATGCCGGAAAGGATGGTTCCAATAAACAAAAAAATCATAAAAAAGTAATTCAATACCTTTTTTGTGGCATCAATTTCGTTAAAATCTTTTTTATTCACGGCAGCTATTCCTGTATTTGATTGATTAAGTTTTATTCCAGGCTGGTTCCTCCTGGCAGATATTTTTTAAAGATAGCGTTTGATACACCAGTTTCGTGAAGTTTTATAACAGCCTGGTTGATTTTTGAGGAGAGTTCAAGGGCGCGGGGGGAAGTTTTGGAAACAAAAAGGTAGAAAGTGAACTTTTTAACTCCTGGTACAGGCATGCTTGCAATTTCATCCGGGATTACGTACAGGCCTGTTAAATGCCCGCCATAGATCGGTTGGATTGCGCTTAGAAAAAAATCATAACGCTGCTTGGTCAACAGCATAAAATTGGTTGGATTTGTTTTTCCTGTCGTGTTTATTTCAGCATCTAAACCCGCAGCAATAAAGGGTTGAAAGTTATACCCAAAGGTTCCGCACAGGCGATATTTGTTCAAATCGCTGGCCTGGGTGATGGGGGGAGTGTTCGGGAACTTTTTTTTGGAATAGAATACACCAATATTTGTTCTGTACAAAGGGGGTGACAGGTAGTAGCTTTTTGCACGCTCAGCAGTATAACTGCCATCAACAAACACTTCATATCTGCCGGCCCGGTCAAATAGTTCCACTTGCCTGAGGCACTGTTTCCAGGGAAGAAGCGTTAAGGTATGCTGCATATTAATTTCTTTAAATATTGCATCTAAAAAATCAACGGTAGCTCCGGTTATTTTGGTCTTGTCTGGCTTGCCGTCAACAATTTTATAGTATATAAATGGGGGCCACAGTGCAATATCATCGCAAACATTTACAGTATCAGCGCAAAATCCCCTGACAGGCAACAGCAGGACAAGCAGGATAACAACACAGGTCAAAAAAATCTCAGGGGGGCTGTTTTTTTTAAGTTTTTGTAGATGTTTCATGCTTGTTCCTGAAAAAGTTAAGTTATCATAACGGTTTGCTGGCGTGGTCCGTTTGGTCGGACAGGTCGAAAAGTTGACAAAAATTTCCGATATTAGATTTTATATCCAGATATCGGTAGGTTGAAAAATAATAATAACCTAAAAAGTTTGAAATAGCAATTGAAAAAAAAATTTAATGCCTCGGACGTGGCTGTGGATTTTGCCGATTTAGTGTAATAATTGCAGGTGGCGGCGACAATAGCCTTATTCCAGATTTTTGATGATTGTGTTTGAAATATCTTTCATGGAGTATGGTTTAACTATATAGTCCTTTGCTCCTGCCTGCAAAGTTTTTTTGATAGAGTCCTCGTCTGAATATCCAGAGGCTATTACAACCTTTACATCCCTGTCAAATGCTATAAGTTCCTCAAGGCATTTTTCTCCGCCCATTCCAGGCATATGCAGATCAAGGAGTATTAAATCAATTTCTGCTTTTTGGGTTTTATAAATTTCCAGGGCTGATTCACCAGAGTCCGCAGAAATGGTTTTATGCTTCAGCCGTTTAACCATCTGGGAGGTGATTTCTATTATCTGCTTTTCATCATCAACAATCATGATGGTTTTTTGTTCCTGGGCCTCCCCTGCCTGGCTTTCGGGTTTATTGTGTTTGTCTTCAAAGGCAGGCAGGTAAATGTGAAATGTTGTGCCCCTGCCAGGTTTACTGTCGCAGGTAATGACTCCCTCGTGCCCGATTATAATTCCATAAATCACAGATAGTCCAAGCCCGGTTCCTGCGCCAAAATCTTTTGCAGTAAAAAACGGTTCAAAAATGCGTTCACTGGTTTCCGGGTTCATTCCAACGCCTGTATCAGAGACTGATATAATAATGCATTTGCCTTTTTCCATTTTTGGATGCTTGGCAGTAAACGTCTCATCTATGAAGCTGTTTTCTGTCTTGATTGTCAGGTTGCCGCCATTGGGCATTGCGTCCCTTGCGTTCAGGCACAAATCAGTCAAAACCTGCTTTATCTGATCTTTGTCTGTTTTTACGGTATATAAATCCTTTGCAAGGTCAAATTGTCTGTCTATCTTTTTCGGGAACAACTCGTTGATAGTTCTGACGGTTCCCCTTATTTCATCATTTAAGCGGGTGGTTTTCATATTGCCTTCAAATTTACGGCTGAAAGCAAGAATTCGCTTTACTAAATCAGATCCCTTCCGGGTTGATTTCAGGACTGCCTGCAATACTGTTTCATTCTCAGGAGCTGCACCTTCAATTAATAATTCTATGTTCCCGGATATGATGTACAGCAAGTTGTTGAACTGGTGGGCTATGCCGCCAGCGAGGGTTCCCAGGGCTTCCATCTTCTGGGCCTGGCGAAGTTTTTCTTCGATTTGTTTCAGCTCTGTAATATCATGCAAAATTGACAGCTTTGAAACAGAACCGTCTGCATGAAAAATCGGGGAATTAATAATGTGATAGCAACGCTTATCCATGGGGCTGAGAATCTCATAGGTGTTGCTTTCGCCCTGCATCACCTTGTCGTGTATGCACCAGGAGCATTTTTGATCGGAGTTATGCATCATCATGTGACATACTTCGCCAGTTGCATCCCGTCCTGCTCTCTGTATCATGGCAGGGTTTACATATGATACACGGTAATTGCTTGAACAGATATATGCGGGGTCGGTCATTGCCTCCATGATTGAGCGGTATTTTTCTTCGCTTTCACTCAGCGCCTCTTCTGTCTGCTGCCGTTCAAGTATCTCATCCCGCAATGCCTGATTTGTCCTGGAAAGCTCGTCTGTACGTTGTGCAATACGTATTTCCAGCTCAGCATGAGCAGTTTTCAGTTCATCCTCGGCATACCTGCGTTGTGTGACATCCTGGGCAGTACCATAAATCCTGACAGCATTGCCCTGATCATCACGGACGGTTTTGCCAAATGCCTCCATCACCCATTCGCGCCCGGAGTCGTTGATTATTCTTATTTCAACATGGTATGGATAAGCATCATTTTCAAGGGCATTATAAAATGCAGTCTGCATTTCCTCAAAATCATCCACGTGTACCAGCCGGGCAAATTCATCAAAGCTTGGTGTAAACTTGTCTTCTGTCTTATCAAACCGCTTGTATGTCTCGCTGGACCACTCAAGTTTCTGGGAAACAAGATCCAGGTTCCAGCTTCCTATTTTGGCAACAGACTGGGATTCAGCAAGCTGGGCCTCCTGTTTTTTGAGTGCATTCTTAGTCTGACTGCGTTCAAAATCAGCCTGCTCAAGCTCGGCAATGCGCTTTAGCAGATCCTCGCGGGTTGGTTTTTCAGCCATAACGTAAAAGTCCTTCACAAAACTTAATCTCAGTGGTTTCTGCTGCAAAAACCGCCGTTTATTTAAAAAGCAATAATGGAATCTATAGTAAAACCGTATGCTTTAGCGGCGAATGCTTTTTATAATGGTCAATATACTCATGGAAAATCTTTTTATTGTTCACCATATTTTAGATACAAAATCAGTCTAAATCATATAGCATAAATTAAGCTACCAAAAAATATTTAATAATTCAAGTGCAATATGGACAAAATCAGCAGCCTGGATGTGCAAATAAACAGGGGGTGTATTAAAGGAATACCTGCTTTAGTGAGGTTGTTTCGGGGGAAAAAGCAGTAAAAGAAGCAGGTATACAATTGTAGTGTGTGAATCATTATTGCTGATTTCTCTGGGTGGCTTTTACATGGTGGTGGTGATATTTGGTCTGGAAAATCAATGCTTGAATTCACAGACAATACTATTGGTTGTTCACCCAGTCATGGATGCCATAGTGATCCAGAATGGTTTTCAGCTCCCCTGATTTTCGCAGCTTCATTATTCCCGCAGATAGTATTGCAGCATACTCCTTTGATTTGAGGCTTATGGGTGAAAAGGCTATGGAAACACGCAGGGCTTTGATTTCGCCTGCATGTTGAAATTCAAGATCAGATTCGTTTTGATATTCATAGTAGGACAGCACTTCATGGTCAACAGCCATCGCTGTAATGCGACCCATTTTTAAATACTTAATGTTCTGGCTGAAGGCATCATTACCAAAACTGATTCTGACTTTGGCAGGATTTTTGTTGTTTTTGAGAATATGGTCATCAAGGGTGTCGCCATAGGAATAGTCAGCAATTACACCGATTTGGATGTCTTGTAATGACTCGATGCCCTTGAATCGCCATTTGCTTCCCTTGTTTACAATAAATATCATGGATGAGTTGCCAAGGGTGTGCTCAGGAAAAACAAAATCAGAGACTTCTTTTTTTGTAGCTCCAATAATGCAGCTTATGCATCCAATTCTTGCTTCTTCAATAGCGCGCGTCCAGGGCATGACGCGATACTCAAAGGTGTGTCCGGCTTTTTTAAAAATTGTTTTTGCAATTTCGACCATGTAGCCGGGTCGGTCACTTTTCGGGTTACAGTTGTAGGGACACCAGGCATCTGCCCCGGCTATAATATTATCGGCAGAAGCATACTTCATAGGCAGAAAAAATAAAAGCGCAGTCAACAGCCACGCAGGAAATCGTGTCATTGGTTAACCTTTCTGTGAGTGTCATGAAGTTGAAAATAAATTCCACGCCAAATAGAGCCTCAGGCGAGGGTGCAATCAATTTTTTTAGTATGAGAAACAATAGCACTTACTGGTATAAAAATCAATATGAAAATGAAAAAAAAGGGTATGAAATGTATATTTTGCAGGGGCTGATTAGTTTTCAGTGGTTTTTTTGCATGTCCGGGCTGTGGTATTAGGAGGCCTGAGTATATTTTTATGCGTGTATGAAAGCAGAGTAGCGGGTATGGTTATGATTTGTTTATCATGGCGGCCATGTATCCCGCACCAAATCCATTGTCAATATTGACCACAGCAACGTTTGAGCTGCATGAATTGAGCATTGCAAAAAGTGCGGTCAGCCCGCCAAAGCTTACGCCATAGCCGACGCTGGTGGGGACGGCAATTACCGGGCTTTTAACAAGGCCTGCAATTACGCTGGGAAGCGCGCCTTCCATTCCTGCGACCACAACGATGACAACGGCTTCCTCCAGCAGTTTTTTATGTTCAAAAAGCCTGTGTATCCCCGCCACGCCCACGTCAAAAACTGTTTCAACATGATTGCCCATGACCTGGGCAGTAATGGCAGCCTCCCTTGCAATTGGGATGTCGGATGTGCCTGCGGAAATAACAGCTATTGTTCCCCGACCGGTTATTTCCGGCTCTTTTTTTTTCAGGACAAGGATTTTTGCATCTTCAAAATAGTTTGCTTCTGGAAATTTTTCAAGCACAGCCAAAGCTTTTTCATGGTCGAGCCGTGTCGCCAGAATCACGTTTTCATGGACTTTCATATGTGAAATTATTCCACAAATCTGTTCGGCAGTTTTGCCCTGCCCAAATATGACTTCGGGAAATCCCTTGCGAAGACTCCTGTGATGGTCTATATTTGCATAATCAATATTCTCGGTATAGAGGTTTGATAGTTCGCTCAGGGCTTCATCAACCTGTGTTTCGCCCTTTGAGACTGCTGATAAAAGTTTTTTTAGGGTCTGTGTATCCATGTTTATCCTTTATTTAAAAAGATGAGCCTCGGCCCATTTGAAAAACTAAAAACAAAAAGACATACTAAACGATAGAACTCTTCTGGTCAACGCAAAACAGGAATCATATGAAAGCAACAGTTATAATACCTTCAAGATACGGCTCAAGCAGATTTGATGGAAAGCCCCTTGCACCCATCAAGGGCGTTCCCATGATTGAGATGGTCTATAAAAGAGCTGCAATGGCAGGCTCTGTGGAAAAAGTCTGCGTAGCAACCGATGATAAACGAATTTTTGATGCTGTAAATAACTCCGGCGGGCTGGCAGTGATGACCTCCGGGGAGAACAGATCCGGCACAGACAGGGTTGGCGAGGCTGCTGAGATCCTGGGTTTGTCAGACAGCGATATTGTAGTGAACGTACAGGGCGACCAGCCACTTCTGGCTCCTGAGTGCCTTGACCAGGTAGTTGCTCCCCTTGTGGATGATCCCACCCTGGGGATGAGCACCCTGGCATTTAAAATAATTGACGAACGGGAAAAAACCGAGCCAAAGGATGTAAAAGTAGTCATGGATGTAAATGGCCATGCCCTCTATTTTTCTCGCTCTCTGGTTCCCTTTGCAAGGGACAGGGGGCTGGATTTTGACGTATATAAGCATTTGGGTGTCTATGCATACACAACCGGTTTTCTGAAAACATTCAGGAGCCTTGCAACGGGTCGTCTGGAGGATCTTGAAAAGCTGGAGCAGCTAAGGGCGCTGGAGAACGGACACCGGGTAATGGTTGTTGTAACACGGCATGACTCACCAGAGGTTGACCTGCCGGAAGATATTAAAAGAATAGAGGAAAAATTGTAGCAGCATGATGCTGAAATTGTAACTAATAATATAATTCAGATGCCGGGTGCAGATAATGAGGTATAAATCAATTTGTTGTTCAGTCTTGCTGTTGATGCTTTGTTCATCAATTGCGCTGGCAGGAACCCCCGTGATTCTTGAAAAAGGGCAGGGGGAATACAACCTGGGTCACAGCCTGGAAATCCTTGAGGACAAGGCTGGAGAATGGACAATTGAAGACATTACCTCGGAGCCGGTGGCAAGTCGGTTTGTGCCAGGCAACAGCCATGCTCCGAATTATGGTTACACAAAGTCAGCATACTGGGTCAGGGTGCAGATTGAAAGCAGGCTCTCCATAGAAAAAGATTACCTTCTGGAAGCCACCTTTTCCTTGATGGATCAAATTAAATTTTTTCAGTTCAGGCCCGGCAAAGCAGTTATAAAAAAAGTCGCCGGCGATATGTATCCCTTTTCCCAGAGGGAGATTGCCCACCCCCATTTTATATTTAAGGTTCCAACCAGGCCCGGTGAAAAGCAATGGATTTATTTGCGTTTTCAAACAAAAAATTCAATGCAGTTTCCCCTGTTTCTCTGGACACCGGAAAAATTCACAGAAGAAACAGTCTCAGAATCGTATGGCCTGGGCCTGTATTATGGAATTTTGCTGGTGATGGTTTTTTATAATTTTTTTGTATATTTTTCCATGCGGGATACAGGCTACATCTTTTACACCCTGTATATTTGCAGTTTTGGTTTTGCCCTGATGAGTGTTGATGGAATCAGTTATCAGTATTTATGGCCGGAAGCGACATGGCTGGTGGATCGGATTAATATTCTGACAATGGGCGCGGCTGTTGTTCTGGCTTACATTTTTACGCAGAGTTTTCTAAAAACAAAAGAATATATACCAAGGGTGCATAATTTTATTTACGGCATGATAGCCCTGACCGTCATATTAATGATTTATTCCCTGTTAACAGGCAGTATAAAATATCTGTTAGGCTCCGGCCTTGTGTTTCCTGTAATATCGTTTGGCTCAAGTTTGCTGTGCTGGAAAAAGGGCTACAAGCCCGCCCGCCTGTTCCTGCTGGCCAGGTTTGTACTTTTAATAGCGTTGCTGGTGATGGTGCTTGAAAAAATCGGTTTAATTCCAATAACATTCTGGTCGGAAAATGGGGTTCGGATAGGGTCGGCAATAGAAATAATTTTGCTTTCCCTTGCCCTGGCAGACCGGATCAATATTTACAAGGCTGAGATTCTGAGAATTAAAAATAAGTACCAGAATATTTTTGATAATTCTGTTCAGGGTATTTTTCAGGCCACCAAAGAAGGGCAGATTGTAAATGCGAATAAAGCCATGGCAAATATTCTGGGCTACCAGTCCATAGAGGAGTTCCAGGTGTCGGTAACAGACCCTGCACACCAGATGTATGTAGATTATGATGACCATGTAAAACTGGTAAGGCAGCTTGCCACTCAACGAATGGTGCATGAATTTGAAGTAGAGGTTTACAATAAAAATCAACAAATAATTCAGGTTTCCATGTCAGGCCGGACTGTCCAGGAAAAAAAGGGGGAGCAGGTTCTGTTTGAAGGTATTTTTGAAGATGTTACAGAGAAAAAAAGGGTTGCCGATGCCTTGAAAAATGCAAAGGAAGAGGCAGAAGCCGCAAGCAGTGCGAAAACCGATTTTTTGATGAACATGAGTCATGAATTAAAAACACCCTTAAACGGTACAATCGCTGCTGCTGAATTGATTTCAACGGTGGAAACAAAACCAGAGTTGATAAAACTGCAAAGCACCATTAAGTCCTCAGGGCTTTTTTTGCTTAAAATCGTAGACCAGATACTTGATTTTACTAAGTCCCAGGATGGCAAGCTTGAGCTTGAAGAATTGCCCTTTGAGCTGGACTCCACGCTGGCAGGCATTAAAACGGAATTCTTTTATAAAGGGGGCCGTATAAGCTTAAAAAGCAGCTTTAAAATTGACCCGGAAAGCATCCCGAATCTCCTGACAGGCGACCAGGGCCGCCTGGTTGAAATATTAAATCATCTCCTGGAGAATGCTGCAAAGTTTACAGTAAATCCTCCAGAGGCGGTTATTGAAGTAATTGCCCTTGAAAAATCTCCAGAGGATGTTTTGTTACAGTTTTCCATAACCGACAATGGAATTGGAATTTCCGAAAAGGATTTTGAGGTAATTTTTCAGCCCTTTTCCCAGGCAGACACTTCAAGCACCCGCCAGTTTGATGGTGTAGGAATCGGGCTGTCATCGTGCAGGCTGCTTGTAGAAATGATGGGGGGTAAGATCCAGGTTGAAAGCGAGCTTGACAAGGGCAGCACCTTTTCCTTTACCGTGCTTATTAAAAGGCAGGAAATGGACGGGCCTTTTAATATGGGTTTACTCGATGGAGCAGAAGGGGCAGGCTTGAGCGATGAAAACGAGTCCCTGCTTGAGCCGGAGCCTGGCGAGGTTGCACCGGTAATAGATGCCCTTCTTGATGCCCTGTTACAGTCAAACCCACAGGGGATTAACACGCATGTTGCAGAAATCAGGGCTTATAATATCCCAAACCGGACAGACCTTCTACAGGCAATTGATGATTACGAGTATGAAGATGCTGCATCAATTTTAAACGGGATAAAGACAGAAATCGAAAATACAGATTAAAAAAAATTAAACCTTTTAATATCAGGGTGGTTAAATGAGGCTCTTGAATTTTGCATGTGCAGGCCGCAGCGTCAAACTATTGATTATTGCGGTTGTTTTTACAGCAGGCTCAATAAATGCCGGAAAAATTTATGCTGAAGAATTTCCATTCCGTATCGTCACAGCAGAGGAAGCACCATACCAGTATGAGGCCAATGGCAGGCAGTGGGGCTATTCCATTGATACTTTGAGTACAATGCTTGAACATGCAAACCTGAACACCCGGATTGAGTTTCTCCAGTGGCCCGAAGCCTATTCTCTGGCAAAAAATCAAAAGAATGTAATGATTTTTTCAATGGTTAGAACAGTAGAAAGAGATAAGCATTTTTTATGGGTGTGTCCATTATACAAAATAAAGTTTAAGCTGTATAAATTAAAAAAAAGCTATGTTGAAATACAGACACTCGACGATGCAAAAAAATACACCACGGCAGTCTGGCAAGAGGATGTACAGCATCAGTATCTGAGGTCAAAGGGGTTTTCCAGGCTGGTGGTTGCCAATTTTGAAAAAACTTTGATTGAGTTTCTATTATCTGAGCGGGTAACCCTGATTCCCTTTAATCAGGAATCACTGAAATGGCAGATGGAAAAAGCAGGTCTTGGTTTCAACCTTGTGGAACCTGTCCTTGATCTGACCGAGATGGAATCACGAGCTTACATTGCTTTTAATAAAGACTCAGACCCCCTGATTGTCGAAAAAATTGTAAAAAGCTATAACATAGTAAAAGAAACAAATTTTTTTAAGAAGATTTATAACATGCATGATGAGTGAAGTCTGTAGCGGTTCTTAGGGATATGTGGCCCTTGAGCAATTCCAGCCCCAAGGGGGACGAAGCCTGGGGAAATACCCTGGTTCCGCCCCTGTTCAGCCTGTCTATATATACTGAAACCAGTGGTTGATGAGGGTTTGAAAGTTTGCCAGCACCTTTGGTACGCCCTGGATATGTTCGCCGTGGCCTGGGAATATGGTCTGGATTTTGAGTTCACCGAGCCTGCGTATGCTTTCTTTCAGGACTGTGCCGTCTCCGCCTGGGAGGTCTGTCCGTCCGAGTCCCCCGTTGAAAATTACATCGCCAGTGAAAAGTATTTGCGTGTCTGGATGATACAGGCACAGGGAACCGGGGGAGTGGCCCGGAGTGTGGAAAACTTCGAAATTATGACCGCCTGCTGAAAAGTCGCCTTCCTTGAGAAGCAGGTCAGGTGCTATGTAATCGAGGCTGACACCAAAGGCTACTTCTATATATTGATCCATTGATTTGAGAAAGTTCCACTCAGCTTCGTGGAGGGCGATTTTTGCCTTTGTATCCTTAAACACCTGCACAGCTTCAATATGATCCGGGTGAGCGTGTGTGCAGATGACCAGGTCAATCTCCTCGGTTTTGGTTCCGGCCTGGATCAGGTTTTCTTCGACCTTGCTGTAAAATTCCTTGTGGCCGGGGTCTATGAGGATTTTAAAGTCCCCGTCTATAAGGTATGTGTTGCAGTTGTTTGCGCTTGATGATTTCCATATAAATGCTTTTATGTCCATATTACTCTCCGTGGTCGAGGCTGTTATAAAAGAGGTGGTATAAAAAAACCACAATAATTCAGGGGGTGTCAAAAATTTAGATGCGCTGTATCGATACCGCCCTTTTATTAAAGAAACTGTTGCGCTTATATCAAATTTCCTGGGAAACAGCAAAGCCCTTCTTGACAAATCGGGTATTTTATTAGACAATTTTAAATATATAATATTGCTTGTGACCTTGTGTTATGTATTTTTAACTTGTTTAGCCTTAATAGACAACGCCTGGCAGGGAAGCACATATGGATAACAGCGGCAGTGAAAATATACTTATTGTTGATGATGAGGCAAGCATCCTTGAGATCACCAGTGAATTTTTTAAGCTCAGGGGCTACACCGCATTTACTGCGGAAAATGGAAAAGAAGCACTTAATGTGCTTGCCGCAGTAAAAATTGACTGCTGTTTTTCCGACATCAATATGCCGGAGATGGATGGTCTGGAACTTGCCGAAGAAATACGAAAAATCGATAACACCATCCCCGTTATAATAATGACTGGTTATCCGTCCCTGGATAACACCATACAGACCCTTAAAAACGGAGTGGTTGATTTTCTGATAAAGCCGGTGAACCTTAACCAGATGGAGATATGTCTGAAAAGAGTTCTGCGGGAGCGGCAGCTTTTTGTTGATAATGTGTTATTAAAAAAAGAAATAGAAGGCAAAAAAGAGCTGGAAAAACTCAATTTTGAACTGAAATACAAGCTCGATGAACTCCACCTCCTTAACAATATTATGAAGGACTTCTCAGCCCAGATCGGCACCACCTCTGATGTTTTCAGAAAAATTGTGGGAAGTGCAATGGAAATATCCTCCGGGTTTGAGGCATCTTTTTATATAGTTAATGAATCTGTACCAAAGCCCTTTGAGGTAGCCATTGCCGGCAGCGACACTGCGCCGGATCGGGAGCCAAACTGTGAGGATGAATGCAGGGAAAGCCTTGAGGCCCTGATAAAAGAGGTTGCCAGTGATGGCCGCCCCCTGGTTGTTGAAAATAACAAGGGTGTGCGGGGCGTTTCCAGGGAGATTTGCTCCCTCATGGTTGTTCCCATTGAGATTCGAAGCAAGATATTCGGGGTTCTTACAGTTATTACAAAGGATAGCAGTATAAGCTTTAATGACCGGGATCTTTACTACCTGTCGTTTATGACCAGCAGTGCTGCCAGCTCAATTGAGAATCACGCTTTGTACGAAAATATATATGAGAACCTTTTTGCTACCCTTTACGGCTTTGTCAAGGCGCTGGAAGCCAGGGACCCGTATACGCAGCAGCACTCTAACCGGGTTACGGGGCTGGCCATGACCATGGGCCGGGCAATGGGATGCACGGCAGAGGAAATCGAGGTTCTGAATGTGGCAGGAAGGCTCCACGATATTGGCAAGATTGGTATTCGGGACTCCATACTTTTAAAACCCGGCAGGCTCACCAATGATGAGTTTATGAAAATAAAGGAACACCCTGTAATCGGCTCTGAGATAATGGGGCGGCTGGGGCTGTGGGACAGGGAAAAAAATATTGTCCGCAGTCACCATGAGCGTTACGATGGAAAGGGTTACCCAAGCGGCCTTGCAAAAGAAGAAGTGCCTTTTCTTGCCAGAATACTTTCAGTAGCCGATGTTTATGATGCAGTTGCATCTGACAGGGCATACAGAAAAAGAATGGAAGAAGGCGCGATCCTTGAGATAATCGAAAGCGGCAGGGAGGCCCAGTTTGATCCTGCTGTGGTTGATATTTTTATGATGTTGTATCATGAGGGTGAATTCGCAAAATTTCAGGCTGAGTAGGAGCATTTGAATATTATTTTGTCGCTGGATGAAAAATTTGTATTTTTTTTAACGATTTATGATAAATAGTTTGTTATTTTTGTCGGTCAAAGATATAATAGTATATTCAAAAAGATGTGCAAAAGATAAAAAAAATGATATTACCCCAATAATTTCATTAAACTGTTTACTCTTTTGTTTAAAGGTGTTATAGTCCTGAGTCTATAAACTTTAATATTAATTTTTGATGTATCGGGCCTGTCAATGCCGGAATCGAACAGTAATGAGAAAAGAGAGTTCGTTAGAAGCAGAATTGCTGCGACGTTGCGCTTAAAGCGACTCGCAGACTCGCACGGTTCTATGCATGGCGGACTTGATGATGAAGATGTTGTAGCGTCGCATCTTGTCAGAATAGAAGAGAAGCTCGACAAAATTCTTGAAATTTTAGAGCCAGGGAACAAAGAAAACAAGGTTGAAATTCTTGATGCCATAAATTTGAGCGGTGGCGGTGTCAAGCTGCATGTCAGGGGAAAAGTTGAGGCAGGCGATGAGTTTGTCCTGTCGATCACCTCCCCGGAACTGCCCTCTGGTGTCCTGGAAACAAAGGCTGTTGTTGTTAGGGCGGAGCCTGGAAATGCAGAGGATGAGTTCTGCGTTGCCATGAATTTTTTAGATATAATGGATGCTGATCAGGAGAAATTGATCAAATATTCTTTTGCGGAACAGAGGAAAGCCATAAGAAATTTGAAGGATTAGAGCTAAATAAGTACAAAAAAAATAAAGATGTGACGATTATGGTCGATAACATCTTAGAGTAAACAGTTGTGATGTTTTAGCAATTGTTGAAATATAAGGCAGTCAAACGCCTTTAGGAGAATTTTCAATGGACGCATTAATTATTAATCCTTTTATTGTGGCCACTAAAAATGTATTAAGTACTATGGCTTTTATAGATTCAAAACCTGGTAAGCCGTTTTTAAAAAAAGACAATGCTGCCAGGGGTGATGTGACTGGCATTATAGGTATAACAGGGGATGCAAACGGGACCATAGCAGTAACTTTTGAAGAGCTGAGTATTTTAAAAATTGTTTCAAATATGTTTGGTGAGGAAATGACCGAACTCAACAATGAAATAGCAGATGCTGTTGGTGAACTGACAAATATGATTTCCGGGCAGGCAAGAAAAGAATTGGCAGAAGTCGGAAAAGTATTTGAAGGAGCGATTCCATCGGTAGTTATGGGAAAAGATCACAGCATAATACATATAACAAATGGCCCAAAAGTAGCAATTCCATTTGGTACGGAAGCTGGAAATTTCACCATTGAGGTGTGCTTTGACAGATAAACCCAAGATCGGGGTTAAAGGAGGGACTATATGGACATGTCCATGAGAATCTTAGTTGTGGACGATTTTGCAACCATGCGCAGGATTATGAAAAACATTCTCAAGCAGCTTGGATTTACGAACATATCCGAGGCTGACGATGGGAGTACTGCCCTTGAGCAGCTGAAGTCGTCCAAATTCGACATGATCATATGTGATTGGAACATGCCGAAGATGACGGGGATTGAGCTGTTGAAGACGATGAAAGCCGATGATGACCTCAAAAACATTCCTTTTTTAATGGTTACTGCCGAGGCTCAGAAGCAAAATGTTATTGAAGCAGTTCAGGCAGGGGTATCCAACTATGTAGTAAAGCCCTTCACCGCAGAAGTGATTGGCGATAAGCTTAAGAGGGTGTTTGGTTGATGGCAGGTGCCTTGAAAATCCTTGCCATAGTAGAAGACAGTGAAGCAAAGGCTATCCTTAAAAGCATGGATGGTTTCATGATTGAGCTGTCTGAGAATTCCCAGGATGCCAGAGATAAGCTCGATTCCGGAGAATATGGGCTTGTTTTTTTAGAAAAAGAAACTCAAAGTAATGACGATCAGGAGACTTTTGACCATATAGTAGACAACCTCACACAAATAAAATGTATAATCTTAGCAAAAAATGCAACCATCCATGAATCCGTGGAAGCAGTCAAACGCGGAGCCTTTGACTACCTAAATCTTCCTGTTGAAAAAAAAGATATTTCAGGTGCCATAAAAAAGGCAGGCAACACTTCCCAGGAAGGTGTTGAAAGCCTTGAAGCAGATGATAATGATCAGGGCGCAGTCCAGCAGGGCAGTAATTCAACTAAAACTGAATCGGCAGATAAGGCTGTAAACGGGTTTAGCGGTCTTGTCGGTAACAGTCCCCAGATGCAGAAGATTTTCAAAACCATAAAAAAAGTTTCAGCAACCGACAGCACAGTTCTTATAACCGGGGAAAGTGGTACTGGTAAGGAGCTTGTCGCAAGGGCCGTACACAATAACAGCAGCAGGGCGAATTTTCCGCTGGTTATAATAAACTGCGGTGCAATTCCTGGCGAACTTCTGGAAAGCGAGCTTTTTGGCCATGAAAAGGGAGCCTTTACCGGAGCGCATAAAACCAGGGTTGGCCGTTTTGAACTGGCTGAAGGCGGGACAATGTTCCTCGATGAAATCGGCGACATGAGTCCGAGCTTGCAGGTAAAGCTGTTGAGGGTGCTTCAGGAAAGAACCTTCGAGCGTGTCGGAAGTGCGAAAACCATTACAGTGGACATAAGAATCCTGGCTGCAACAAATAAAGATCTTCCCAAATCAATTGATAAAAACGAATTTAGAGAAGACCTATATTACCGCCTGAACGTGATTCCTGTTCATGTACCCCCGCTCAGGGACAGATTTCTGGACATCCCGCTTTTAATTGACCACTTCCTCACCCGTTTCAGCGAGCGGACTATGGAGCCTAAAAAAAGTTTTTCCGTTGAAGCAGAAAAAACTCTGCTTACCTACGACTGGAATGGCAACATCAGGGAGTTGGAAAACCTCATGGAGCGTTTGTCCGTGCTTGTTGATGAGGAAGTAATTGAATATGATGATCTCCCTGACAAAATAAAGGGAAAGGAAAGTACCCCAGGCATAATGGCACCTTTTTCATTAGAGGACGGCATAGATTTTAATACATCCGTGGAACAGTATCAGAAAGAACTCATCCTCCAGGCCCTGAACAAAACCGACTGGGTTAAGGCCAAGGCAGCGGAGCTTTTGAAAATCAAGAGAACCACCCTGGTTGAAAAGATCAAAAAAATGAAGCTGGACGAAGAAGACCCCGGGCCCAATCCTCAGCATTAAGGTCAAAATCTTGACAACACCGTCATAATCATACTATCATAATTTTCATCAATAAATATTAAAAACTGTTTTGTATGTATGGATGCAAATCCTGGAACACTGGGAATTTGCACGCATATTTGAATGGGTGGATCCTGGGCGAAGTTGAATAAAAGAAAAGGATTTGTTATAATACTGGTTATGACAGCATGTTTTTTTTTATTGTTTTTGAGACCTTCTTTAAAAAAAAGATAAGTTATTATTTTAAGTGCCGGCCTGTTTTTACATGCAGCCCCAATTTTTATGTGAGCCTTTATTTTTCGGCCCTTTGCAGGCAAAAATGTTTGTGATTCAAGAGCTGGATGTGTGCCTGTTGGCAGTTTAAAAAAAACTAAAAAGCGGTTTTGTGATTAAAAACCTTTATTTTTAAGCTGTTGGAGCCGATTATATATATGCTGAGAATATATTCTTTAGCAAGGCCACTGCAAATACAGGGCCGGGGTTATTTTATTTTTCGATAGAGTCTTTATAAATGGGGTATTGAAGTGAAGTTTTTCCTTGAGAGTTTACGTTTGATTCTGTGAATTATTATAGGGAGAGCCAACTTTGGCACAGCGATTGCTTTAATGAAGTTGAGATATTTATTATTGATTTTTTGAACATCAACTGACACGGGCAGACTATTTATGTGTTTATTTTTTGCCCACAACAAAATTGAAAGAGTTGTAAATGTTTAAGGTTTCTTTCATACAAAGTTAATGCAAACAGGCTATTATGTTTAAAAAAAGTAAAGTCATCTTCATATCGGTTCTAATGCTTCTCTCTGGGGGGCTTTTCGTGTCTGCGGCACAGGCTGCTGTACAGCTCGAATCGATACGACTTTTTAATGGGCCTTATGGACTCAGCTTTACCCTGAACGGAAAACCACCCTATAGAATACACCAGACCGGAAAACGTGAAATAATGATAGCCTTCAGGGACATTACGCTTCCTTCAAGAATCAGGAAGATAGGCTCAGGCGCGCCCCTGATAAGAAAGATAAGCGCGAAAATGAGACCAGACGGCACGATCATTATTTATGTGACAACGACAATGGATGTAAAGAATGTAAGAACCCAGTGGATGTCAGCAAGGAACACTCTGGAGATAGTGCTGCAACCAGCGGTGGTTTATGCTAAAAAAAGTAAGAAAAGCATGAAATATCTGACTAAAAAAGGTGCCTCTGGTAAACCAGGTATCGGTCCCCGAAGTATGGCAAAGAAAACCGACATCGCACCAGGGGATATAAAAAGCAGCAGATTTACTAAAACTGCACGAAAAGGCAACGCAGAATCCATCAGGTACAAAAGCGTAAAGGGTGCCAAGCCCGTCGAACTGGAGCTGGACGGTGGTCTTGATGATCTTCTTGGTGCGGTGGCAGGGATGCAGTGCGCCAAGGATTCAAATACTATTGAGTCGGCACTTTCTTATTGCGAAAAAGAGATGTGGCAGGATGCTGCCTATATCCTGAGCAGCGATCTTGAATCGAACCCTGATATGGAATGCAGGGACTCTGCTTTATATTTAAAGGCATTCTGTGAATTCCAGACATATTTTAAGATAGACAAAACAAAGCATGTAACCCTGACAGAGCTTTTTAACGATGCGTTAATCAATGATCTAAAGTCGCCTTTGCGGGCTTACGGCCTTGCAGCAATCGCAAAAATTTATGCTGATATGGGCAGTACTGGCGGTGCAATTGCTTATACTGACCTTATATTACAGAATCATAAGAATTATTCCGGCAAGCCAGAGCTTCTTCTTGATCTTGGCCGGGTGTACAAAAATAAGAATAAACTTGATAAGGCAAGGGCCAGTTTCCTGGAGGTCATCAAGGTGCGTCCAAAGACTGCATATGCAATGGATGCACGGATAGACCTGGGCAAAACAGCTTACGCTGCCAAGAACTGGGATGAGTCACAAAGGTTTTTCTCCGAGGTTGTCCGTTTAAATCCCCATGCAGTGTTTGAGCATCAGGATATTCTCGAATTCATCGGCAACAGCCACTACCAGCAGGAGGAGTATACCGATGCCAGAAAGGCTCTTATCAAGTCCTACAACTTTTTTCCTGAAAAAACCAATGGTGACTTGATATTGACCAGAATTGCAGACACCTACAAGGATCAGGATAATAGTGAAAAAGCTGCCATGATGTATTATCTTGTCACTGGAAAATATCCAAGCACAGATGGCTTTGTAATCAGTACCATGCGCCTTGCCGCATTAAAGGGCAAGAGCGAAATGAAGCAAAAGAACGATCTTTTTGATATGGTCATAAGCGATTATGGCGATCATACAATGGCGAAGTTTGCCATGCTCAAGCTTGCAGACCTGCAAAACAAGATAACCCAGCATGAAAAAAGCATAGCCACCATTGCAGAGTTCAAAATAAGATTTCCAAAGGCCCTGGCAAATGAAGCAGCAGTTATCAAGCAGAGTGCATACCGGGCGTTGTATGAATTATACCTCAAGAAAAAAGAATACACCCGGATAATGACACGCTATGAACGGGAAAAGGAAATTTTTGAAGAATTCAAGGACCCGGCAATCTTTTTTACAGTCAGCAAAGCTTTTCTCCACGGGCATCTTTACGACAAGGCATCGGAACTTCTGGCCCGAACCGACCTTTTGTACGGCAGGAGAGACAAACCAGCCGAGCTGACATACTACCTTGGGCTTGCTTCACAGAAAGCCGGTAAAAATGAGCTGGCAGAAAAACACCTGACCGCCTATCTGAGAAAGAACCGGAATAAAAGTAAAGCCAGTGAAGCATATTTCAGCAGGGGTATAATTTATTTGGCAGCCAAGCAATACAAGAGGGCCAACAAGGATTTTGAATCAGCTTTAAAGCGGACGAAAAAAAATAATTCACGGGCAGAAATATATTTGAGCATGTCCAAAGCATATAAGGGTCGGAAAGAGTACTCTATGGTGGCAGAAAGCTTGATAAAGCACCTTGAAATTGTAAATTTGGACAAAACCCGATATAATGAAGATATTTATTTAGCTTATCGGGAACTTGGCGGTACCTATATACAGTTGAATTCCTACATAAAAGCAGCCGAAGCATTCTCAAGTGCATTAGAAATTGCAAGTAATGATGTAAATCCTGTTGACGTACGCTTCAGTTTAGGCGAATCTTACCAGAAAGGTAATAAAATGGATATGGCCCTCCGGGTGTACAAAAAGATTATTGACTCGGATGATCCTTTCTGGAAAAAGCTTGCGGAAGAAAAAGTTCGCGGCATTGAGTTAGAGGCAAAGCTCAGGCAATCATGAAAAATGAGAATATCCTCCTTGCGGAAGAGAACCCCAAAGAGCGTTTCGCTCTTGCGGATGCTTTAGAGGGATGGGGTTTTAAGGTAGACACTGCCCTTGACGGGGTGGACGCTGTTAAAAAAGCAAAGACCGGAAAATACGGACTCTTGATATCAAGCTATGGGCTTCCAGGAGTTGATGGGATATCTATGCTCGAAAGCGTCCTTGAAGACAATGCCGACACCAGGATAATTTTCATATCTTCGGAAACCTCCATTGAAAATGCAGTTATCGCCATGAAGAACGGTGCCTTTGATTTTATTATCAAGCCCATTGACGGAGCGCATTTAAAAAGTCTTGTCAACTATGCCTTTGCATCGACAAGCCAGAGCAATGATGCACATGCAGTAACCAGTTCAGGCGGGCCGGACAAAAGAACAGTCAGGGGATCGGAAAGAAGATCAGACAGCAAGGAGCAGGGCGGCGCGGATAAGCAGATAGTTACTGGCGATACGAGGATGTTAAATCTTCTGGATAAGGTCAAGCAGGTTGCTGACAGCCGTGCATCGGTTTTAATCCGTGGCGAGAGCGGGACAGGCAAGGAGCTTTTCGCCCGTTTTATCCATGAAAACAGCGGTCGTCGAAATGGGCCCTTTGTGGCTGTGAACTGCGGAGCCTTACCGGAGACCCTTCTGGAGAGCGAACTTTTTGGTCATGAAAAGGGTGCTTTTACCGGAGCGATAACAAAAAAATCAGGTAAATTTGAACTGGCAGACCGGGGAACCATCCTCCTTGATGAGATTACCGAGATGCAGTATCACTTGCAGGCCAAGCTGCTGCGGGTGATCCAGGAACGGGAGGTTGACCGTGTAGGCGGTGCTTCTCCCATAAGAGTAGATGTCAGGATCATAGCCACCACCAACCGGGACGTGAAGGAAACCATTAAAAAGGGTGAATTTCGGGAGGATTTGTTTTACAGGCTGAATGTCATCCCCCTGAGCATTCCGCCCCTGCGTGAGAGGGCAGGAGATATTAAGGTTCTGGTAAAGCACTTTGTAGAAAAGTACAACAGACTTGACGGAAGGAGTGTCAAATCTGTGACGACCAGGGCAATGGACAAGCTTTTGTCTCTTCCCTTCGGCGGGAACGTGCGGGAGCTTGAAAATCTCATAGAACGGGCAGTACTGCTGTGTGATGGCGAAAAAATAGATGCAGGGGATCTTTATCTGGAAGAATCTTTATTTGAGCCGGATTCCTTTGTTTCTCCAGAGGTGCAGCCAGCCTCTGAGCTACCCATAGAACCCCTTAAGGAAGTAGAGAAAAAGGTTATATTTCAAGCCCTTGACCACACCAAGGGGAACCGCACCCATGCAGCAACCATCCTCGGAATCAGCGTCCGCACCCTTCGGAACAAACTCAACGAATACAACGAACAAGTGGAAAAAGCATAACTTAGGCACGGCATTTGCAATAAACACTTTTGAATACTTTTAGTTCCATGTTTATTTAGATTCAAAAGGGGTTTATTATGTCAGTCAAACTTTTCGATGATACCTACACAATGCTCAGCAAGTCCATGGACATCAGTGCCAGGAAGCATGAGCTGATTTCTTCAAACATCGCCAACGTCGACACTGTCGGGTACAAGCCAAGGGATATAGATTTTCACAAGACCCTTGTAAATGAACTCAATAGAAAGACAGTCGAAAAAAGGCCCATGGCCCATACCGATGATAAACATTACCAGTACACAGTAAAGGATGAGTTCTGCCCCTTCAGCCTCAACCCCGACGGTATTGAGCCAAATGATTTTGGCTATGATGTGGGCCATGTCAATATCGACACAGAAATGACAAACCTCGCTGAAAATAACATCAAATATAAAACGAGCATTGAAATGCTCCTTAGAAAAATATCCGTACTAAAACATTCAATAGTTGAAGGAGGAGGAAGATAATGGATCTGCTTCATTCAATAAGAGTTAGCAGCACGGGTCTTTCAGCACACCGGCTCAAGCTGAACGTAATAGCCGACAACCTTGCCAATGCGCAGACCACCAGGACAGAAGAGGGTGGGCCATACAGGCGCAAGATGGTGGTTTTTGAGGCTGCGCCGGTTAAAAGATTTGGTGATGTTCTCGGCAGCAAGATGTGTGGCGGCAGTGTGAAGTGTGAGTCTGAATATGACCAGGCCTCCTGCCATACCTGCGAGGATCCTCTTCCTGAGCTTGATGCTGCTGGTGTGGAAGTTACAAAGATTGTTAAATCCCAGGAGGACTTTGCGTTAATTTATAATCCAAGCCACCCCGATGCCGACCCGGTTACGGGATATGTGGCAATGCCTAATGTCGATATTCTGGCAGAGATGGCGGACATGGTTGTGGCAAGGCGGGCATATGATGCCAGTGCTGCTGCAATTGGAAATGCAAAGGCAATGATAATTAAAGCGTTGGAGATAGGGAAATAAATTATGAAGATACTAAATGGATTAGACCAGTATGCCAGACAGCTTGGAAGCCCGGAAAAAAAGAGTAGCGAAAGCACTCCAGCCTCTGGCCCGGCATTTTCAGATCGCCTTAAAAATGCATTTGATGATGTTAATTCGCTACAGCATACTGCTGATGAGTCTACGGAAAAAGTAGTCATGGGCGAAATGGGAATCCATGAAGGTATGCTTGCTCTGATGGAGGCTGATGTTTCCCTGAGGCTGCTGGTGCAGACCAAGAACAAGGCAATGGATGCTTACCGGGAAATAATGCGGATGCAGATGTAGGTGATGGAAAAAGTTTTTAAGGTATGTGCAGTAATACAATAATATTAACTTGAAGTAAAAAAAAACGGAAAAAGCAAATGAATCCTTTTTTTCAGCAAATTGTAGACATTTATCAGAAGATGCCCCTGTCCAGGAAGATCATAATCGCTTCCTTGCTGGTTTTTTTATCAGCGGGTTTAATGGTGATGATCCTGGTGAAGAGTGAACCCGGTAACAAGCCTCTGTTTACAAATCTTGCAGAAGACGATGCAGCAGCAATCGTGAGCAAGTTAAAAGACATGAGGGTTGAATACTCCTTGGACCAGGGCGGCTCTGCAATATCTGTCAGGGCAGGCAAGGTGCTTGAGACCAGGCTGAGTCTTGCAGAGGTTGGCCTTCCCAAGGGCGGAGGAGTCGGATTTGAGTTGTTTAATGAAACCGACTTTGGAGTTACCGATTTTGTCCAGAAGCTCAATTATCAAAGGGCGCTCCAGGGAGAACTTGCAAGAACAATCAAGGCCTTTGATGAGGTTGAAGAGGCCAGGGTAATGATTGTAATGCCCAAGGAATCTGTGTTTATAGAAGAAGCCAAGCCACCTTCAGCATCGGTTCTGCTGGTACTTAAAGAGGGCAACAGCTTCCCGAAAACAAAGGTTCAGGCAGTGGTTCATCTGGTTTCCTCTTCAGTACTGGATCTAAAGCCGGAGCAGGTAACAGTTGTTGATGCAAAGGGCGGAGTTCTTACGGCAGAGGCAACAGCGGAAGAGATAATCGGAAACATAACCACCACCCAGGTTCAGTATAAAAAATCCTACGAAGGAACCCTCACCAGGAGAATCCAGGCCATGCTCGAAGGGGTTGTTGGCAAGGGAAAAGCACTGGTTGTGGTTTCAACGGACATGGATTTTGACAAGGTTAATATTGATGAGGAAGTATATGATCCAGACGGTCAGGTTGCACGGAGCAGGCAGACCGTTAACGAACAAATATCTAAAAGCACAAACAGAACAGGAAATGTTTCAAGCGTTAATCCAATAGTACCGCCAGCAACAGGCGGAACCAGCACCGGAACCGGTGATGCCTGTGTAAAGCAGAACGAGACAGTTAATTTTGAAGTAAGCCGTACAATCAGGAGGACAGAAAAGCCCATTGCAACACTGACCAGGCTTTCTGTTGCTGCGGTTATTGACGGAAAATATAAATATGTTATGAATGAAGATGGAAAAGCTGTAAAAGAGTATATTGCCAGAACCGAGGAAGAGATTGAAAAATTCAATTCTCTGGTTCAGAAGGCTATGGGATACAGTGCTGACAGGGAAGACCAGATAAGCGTAGAGTCCTTTCCCTTTGAGTCGCTTCTCAAGCTTGAAAAACCGACTCCTCCTTATGACTGGAAGGCTATGCTCAAGGATTACGGCGCACTTGGCGGATTGATAATTCTGGTCTTTGTGGTTTACGCATTTGCCCTCAGACCGATTATGAAAACAGTAAAAGAGATCCAGGCACCACCGGATGAGCCGATGCTTCCAGCTCCTATAGATGAAGAAGAAGTCCTGCCAGGTCTTGAGGCCAAGGAAGAGATACAGCAGATCATGGACATGACACCGCGTGAAAAGTCAGTCTACTTTGCGCAACAGGATATCGACAAGTCAGTAAACATACTTAAAGGTTGGTTAGCTGAGGGACTATAATGGCTGGGAACAAGAAAATAGATGTAACAACAGAAAACATAACCGGGCCGCAAAAAGCCGCAATATTCCTCCTCTCCATGGGGGAGGAATACTCATCCGAGGCATTTCAGAAAATGACCGATTATGAGATAAGGCAGGTTGCTTCGACAATGTCAGAGCTGGGCGAGATTCCACCAGAGGTTTTCGGTTTAGTGGTTGATGAGTTTAATGAAATGTTCGAGGACAAGGACCGTTTTGACATCCAGGGCGAAACTTTCATAAGGAGCGTAATTGAAAGGGTCATGGATAAGGACGCAGCCGAGGCCATCTTCAAGGAGATTGAAGACAGGAGAAGGGAACTGCCCTTTGTCTGGAGCAGAAACGTTGATGTAACAATGCTTGCCGGTGTTCTGCGTGAGGAGCATCCCCAGACCGTAGCCATGGTGCTGGCGCATCTGCCTACGGAAATTGCATCTGAAATTCTTTCCACAGTACCCGATGAAAACAAGGGCGACCTTGCCATAAGAATTGCAAAGCTTGGGCGTATTCCAGAAGAAATTGTCCGGGATGTTGACCAGGCCTTGAGAGCAGGGCTTTCCGAACTTGGCGGCGCAGGTGCAAAAGCCGGCGGTCTTCAGACTCTTGTTGACATTATCAATATGCTTGATAAGGCCAGCGAAGATATTATCATGGAAACAATTGATGAAGAAGATAATGAAATGGCAACCGATGTAAGGTCTATGATGTTTGTATTCGAAGACCTGCTCAGAGCCGATGACAAGGCCATGCGTGAGATTCTCAAGAAGGTTGAGAGTGCTACCCTGGTAATGGCAATGAAAACCGGAAGCGAGGATCTCAAACAGAAAATCATGTCAAACCTGTCTGCAAGAGCTGCTGAAATGCTTATGGAAGACCTGGAAGTCATGGGACCTGTTCGCCTTGCAGAGGTAGAAGAGGCACAGCAGGAAGTTATAACCGCAGCCAAGGAACTCGAAGCAGACGGCACTATCTCACTTGGAGGAAAGGGTAAAGATGACGTACTTGTCTAACAGCGACTGGAAGCCTTTTGCCTTTGATGAATTTGATGAAACTATTCCAGAAGGAGTTGTAATAGGTTCTAAAAAACCTCTAAAGCCAGGACAGGCCTTTGTTCCCTACAACTACAGAGGTGAAGGCGACAAGAGCTTTTCCGTCAACACTATGGGAGATGATGGAAAAAGGAGAGAAAGGGTATTTATTCCCATATTCGAGGATCAGATTGTAGAAGAAAAAGCCGAGATCAAGGTTGAAGAGGAATTTGATCCCGAAGTAACCTTTGATCCCCAGGAAGACGATGAATTTGTTTTTGATGAAGAAGCCGACGAGACCCTGGTTGAATTATCACCTCCTGTCGATGCCCCCTTTGTTCCCGAGGAAGAGATTCCTCCACCGCCTGATCCTGCAGAGATAGAAAAGAAGGCATTTGAAGAAGGATTTGCAAAGGGAGAAAAGGAAGGCTATGAGGCAGGCGTGAAAAAAGCTGAAGAAGAAGGCGTAGAAAAAATAAAAGTAGTTGAAGCAGCACTTGGAGAAGTTGAAAAAATATGGACACACCTTGTCACTGCCAATGAAAAACAGCTTATAAGCCTTGTTTCAAAAATCGCAGAACAGGTTGTAGGCGCAAAGGTCGAAATTGAGCAGGAACTGGTGCGAACCACCATCCTCAACGCAATTGAACTGATCCCTGAACCTGTCGAACTGACGGTCTTTGTTAATGAGGAGGACTACAGCTATATTGAAACCGTAAAAAGTGATTTTTTTGACTACATAAAAGAACTGAAGCATATTTCGGTAATTTCAGACGTTAATATAACCAGGGGCGGATGCCGCATCGAGTCTGCCTCAGGTGAAGTGGACGGCAACATAAAAAAACGCATCAAGAATGTAAAACGCTCCATCTATGATGCCGCTGGAATAGAAATGGATCCTGAATAGCACCCGAAAAGACAGCAATATACTTACCTGGGGCTTAAAAACCCCAGGTGCAACCCGCAAGTACTGTAAGCCCCACAAGGTCAAACCAAAAATCAAATACCCACACAGATTTATGACAATCATAATAATTCCGAATGTTACTGCTTGAAATTTTCATATTGACAAACCTCCCAGCCTCTGATTTTATGTCATCTTTGTGGCAAATAAATATTTAGGGGAAACATAATGAATCACAAATACGTTATTGAAAAAAATTCTGAAAACAATACTCTTATAATAAAGGAGTATATTGATCTTGAAAAAGCTATCTACCATCTTGCTGATGAGGAGCAATACGATCTTGCCCTTTTAGCCGGTGCAGCTCAGGAAAGCATGGAAAGTCTTATTAAGGCCTTCAGGAGAAGGAGCTTTTATATTCCGGGAATCTATGCATCGAGAATTGCAAAAGCAATTAAAGAAACTATAGATGGAGACGGTTCCGAGCCTTTGCAGGTTTTTTGTAGTGATGTAGAGCAGATAGTGAAGGACAAGCTAAAGGAAGAGCAGGCTGCTGAAGCTGAAACAGAAGAAGGCGTTGAGATCGACGATCTTTTGGATGATGAATTTGACAAAACCGATGAAAAAGATATAGCACCCGCCATTAATAAGTCAGAGAATAAGTCAGATTAAAAAAAAGGTACCTCAACACTAAAAAATAATCCTGCTGTATTATGATTCATACGCCTGTCTGGAAAAATTTTAACACAAATTTTTCCAGGCAGGCTTTGTTTTTGTGCGTCCACGGCAAATAGATGGATTTTTTTTGCATTATCCTGTCTATATTACATGTCTCTCAAAACCACAACCCATAGTGTAAATTTAAAAATACCATGTGTATATTTGGTGGTGACCAGGAGGATAGACATATTATTTATTTAAAATATAAGGCCAGCCGCTATTGACAAATATAACGCAATGCGTCATATTATGTTTCAAATAAATGTAGCACAATAGATTGTTCTTTAAAAAATTTGATTTTTTGTGAAAGAAAATTATTTTGTTAAAAATTTTAACAAAGAGTTTTTTTAAATGAAATAAGGAACTATAAAAATTTGTAAAAACATCTCAAATTTTATAGTAACTGGCCGATTTTATAGGTAAATTTAGTATGTTTTGATTTGCGGGCTAATGCGGCGTGGAAAAAATGACACGATCGTGTGTATAAAAAAAGCAACACTAGCCGCTTGAAAACATTCGGAAAATTTCAAATTTTCACTGTTAGCAACAAATAGTTTTGTCCGGTTTTGGAGCAAAT
>JAOZSB010000454.1 GCA_029939895.1 Desulfobacterales bacterium | reverse complement strand
TCAGTCATATTCGATCCTGTATAGTTTTTTTTTAAGTAAACAATAACTGCAAGTCTTTATTAAGATCAGGTGTAATGCCTTCACCTTTTACAGTATGAAAAGCTTATCATAAATTGAATGTTTTGTAATAGTTTTTTACGATGATAATTAAAGTAAACCAAAATAAAAAAATTGACTTTTTAAATATTCTTGGTGTAATGTTGCCCAGCTAATATGTGACAACTATTATATAAAATGGCCAGGTGATATTTATTTTTAAATAATTTTTTTTTAAAAAAGTTTTGTCCGATGCCAATAACAAACAATGACAATAGAGCTTGCACGTCTATCCAGAGGATTGTTTATCTGGCAATAATAGTATTTCTTTTTCCTGCAATTGTCTTTGCCCTGGATATGCAAAAACAGGATAGTGAACACTATAAAGAACCTGTTATCATAGTCAGACACAAAAAAGTAATATCGGTTACTGCTGCCCTGTCCATTTATTCAAGAGAAGCAATAATTGATGGAAAAAAAACCTTTGAAGGCCCGATTATTTCCCTGGTTACTCAATTTTTTAATGAGCAGGGCATAACAGTCAACACAAAGGTACTCCCCTGGAAGCGCACCCTGGCACAGCTTAAAACTGGAGAACTCGATGCAGTACTTACCTTTTTTTACTCCAAAGAGCGAACAGGCTTTACTACTTATTCTGAAAACTATGGCAGTGTTGATTCTTCAATTTTTGTTAAAAAGGGAGAAGCTTTTCCTTTTACACAGTGGGACGACTTGATCGGCCGTGAAGGGCTGATAATTGAAGGAAGATCAGAAGGGGCAGAATTCGATGCCTTTAAAAACCGCAAGCTGAATGTTAAAGGTGTAACAACATTACTTAGCATGACAGGGATGCTTATTCGTGGACGTGCTGCATATGCCATTGACAAAAAGCGTTCAATTATTATTGAAACCAAAAAAGCCGGGCTTTGGGATCAAATTGAGATTTTGCCTTCCCACTTAACAAGTAATAAAATTTATATCGGTTTTTCCAAAAAATCACCCTATGCCCGATACATACCCGGAATAAATCAAAAAATCAAAGAATTAACAATCAATGGAACACTCAAAAAATGGGTCAATGAAGCAATGGATATTGCTGTAAAACAGAAATGATTTTACAAAAATTGACTATTGCTTAGCTCCTATTCCATGTTTTTTTCGCAGTTGCTCTATTGCTTCTTTTTCATCAATTAGAAATTTGTTAAATACCTCAATAACCTTAGGGTGCTTGATAGTAGCCAGGAAATGTTTGCTGATTTCAGATGGAAGGTCAGGATCATAAGCAAGTGTTTTATCTGGTGGTATAGCCATATCTTTTAACAGATAGAATGAAGAGTCAATGGTTACATATGCAGCATCGACACGCCCGGAAATAACCTGTCTGAGCAATCCTGTAAATATGGGGTTTTCATCTTTAATCATTGTTTTATCAGAAAAAAACTTCTCATAAGGAGGAGCAGTATAGCCGAGTATGGTTCCGATTCGTTTTAACCCGCCAATGCCCATGCCCTTATTTTTAGCCAGTACCACAAGACCATCAAGGACATAATCAATTGCTGGCTCGCTGTAGTAAATACTTATGGTTTTCATTTCCTCTGATTGCCAGTCAGGGTTGTGCGGGTATAAAAAATCCAGCTCTTTATTAATAAAAAGGTTATTTAAACGATATATGGGCATGGGGTGATAATCGAACAAAATACCTGTTTTAAGAGAAAATGCATCAAATACTTCACGGGAGAATCCAACATACTTATTATTTTCAATTGAATAGTGGGGCAGGTAGGGAACATTTTCAACTCCAATGGAATACTTATCCCCAAGGGCGAATGTAGAAAATACCAGAACACATGTAATCAATAAAAAACAGATATAAATCTTGTTTTGCTTGGCTTGCATTTCAAATCTCCAGTCAACTAGCAGTATTAACGAAGTTCAGGTTCAGGCTGAATCCAAATATCCGGTTATGAAATCATCAAAAAATCTCAAATGAATTTAAAGTGTTAATAAAACATTTTTACTTATTCTTCTTTGTCTGGCTTTCCTGGTACTTGTCCTCTTGCGGCTGGTTGATGCGATCTTTCACCAGCAGCCATGATTTTGTCAAGGTTGAAGCCGACCAGGGTTACATCGTCCTGCCTTTCTCCGTTGCCCTTGTGTGAATGGAATGCCTCCATGATTATTTCACGCTGGGCAGTAAATTTATTATCGTTATTGTCGCAAAGAAGCTTTTTTAAGCGTTTGCTTCCAAATATTCTATTTTTCTCACCACCGAGCTGGTCGGTAATGCCATCGGTGAACATATAAAAGGACATCCCTTCTTCAAAAGCAATTGTATGATTTTTGTAATTAAAATTTAAATCAGATTTCCTGTAGCCTATGCTTTGCCTTTCGCCCTTTATAAGGGTCAGTTCACCATTATGGATATAGACCAGGGGCAGTTTTGCGCCTGCAAAGGTGATTGTCTTTTCTTTTATATTGCAAAAGCACAGTGATACGTCCATCCCATCATCTGACTGGGCCAGCTCTGTATCCTGCTGTAGAGATTTTATTACAAAGTAATTTAATCTTTTTAGAATTTCAGCCGGGTCGAGGCAACCTTCCTCGGTAACAATCATCCTTAACCCGGAGGATGCAATCATGGACATGAATGCACCAGGAACCCCATGGCCCGTACAATCTATTACAGCACCTATAAGGCCATGCTTCACAAACTCGGCAAAGATAATGTCGCCGCCCACAATATCTCTGGGGGACCATATTACAAAGCTGTCCGGGATCTCGGTTTTAAAAGTGTCCAGGCCCGGAAGCAGGGAGCGTTGAATCATTTCAGCATATTTCAGGCTGGAAGTAATTTCCTGGTTAGCCTCTTCTACTTTCTCAAGGGAGGCAGACAACTCAATTGTGCGCTCCTTAACCTGGAGTTCGAGTTGTTCGTTCAGGCGTTTTTGTTTTTCAAATTTTTCTTTTTGCATTCTTTCAACACGTTTTGTCTGGAGTATCATCATTGCAATAACAAAAAATACAGAAAGAAAGCCGTAAAGACAGTATGCCCACCATGTGTGCCACCAGGGTGGAAGTATTGTAAATTTCAGTTTTTGGACAGAGCTTTTCTTTTCATCCTCAGCAAGGGCCTGAACATGCAGTTCATAGTCCCCGTGGGACAGGTTTGTATAGACCGCCTGGCTTACTGTTGATTCTGGAGACCAGTTTGACTCCAGCCCCTTTAAATAATATTGATACTTTATATTTCCGGGCAGGTACATGTAGATTGCATTAAAGTTAAAAGTAAAATTATTCTCAAAGT
>JAOZSB010000453.1 GCA_029939895.1 Desulfobacterales bacterium | reverse complement strand
ATACTATATAAAAGGGGACATAACATGCAGAACCAAGTACTAAAACAGGTCATAATGATGAACAAAGCAGCATTTGACAACACATTTAACGCAATGGTAACACTTCAGCAACAAGCCGACAGAATGACAGAAGCTCTTTTGGAACAGGCTACCTGGATGCCGGAAGAAGGCAAAAAAGTGCTCAACGACTGGAAAGGTTCTTTCAAATCCGGTCAGGACAATTTCAAAAAAGTCACAGACGAACAATATGCCAAGGTAGAAAAATATCTTGAGACATTATAATTTGGTCAAATCCGGCTTTTTTAAACAAAAGCCGGTTTGCATAGGTCTTGATACTAAATTAAAAAGCTGGTAACCATGGATACTGATTTTCTAGAATATTGGGGCAACATGCTGGTCATCATGGCCAAAAGTCGCAGGCAGGCTGATGAGACCATGAAACTGTTCAACATTGAAGCCACAAAATACTCAGAACTTAACGACACCTACAGGGAAATTTTCAATCAATTTACGCCCGTCGCCGGGCAGGATGATTTGTCTGAATTTTGGAATAATGCCGCTAAAAATTTCAATGCGTCCTTTAAGGATTATTTGAAAACAATCGGGTTTGCCACTATTGAAGATTATAATAAGTTGGCTGGCGAGCATGAAGAACTAAAAGCAAAATATGAAGAACAGCAGGAGACCATAAAGCAGCTCAGACTCCTGGTGAATGAAAAGGGAATGGCAGACCAGGTGGAACTTGTGAAAAATTTCCAGGAACTTATGAAGATCCAGGGAGAACGTTTTTCCGAGACCATGACTACAATGGCAACAGCCTTTTCCAAAAAAGATTGACAACTTTAAAAAATACAAAAAAAATTTAATACATATGGGCAGTGCAAAATTGGCTGCCCAGTGGAATTTTGTTGATTTTTTCGGCTCAAGGCCGTAAATTTGTTCGAAGTTTTTTTCTTTTTACAATTTCTTACAGCTTAAAGGAGGCATCATGCTCGAAATTAAGGGTTCGGTTGCAGTAGTAACAGGCGGCGGCGGTGGTATTGGTCTGGCGATAGCGAGATACTGGGTTGAAAACGGGGGAAAAGTTGTAATAGCAGATATCGCAGCAGAGCCACTTGAAAAAGCGGCGGCTGAATTGCGTGAGCTTGGCGGAGAAGTCGAAACCGTAGTTTGCAACGTCACGGATGAAGATGACTGCGGCAAACTGGCTGACACTGCTATTGAGAAATTTGGCGCAATCAACCTTATTGCTCCCTTTGCTGGTATTATTATGGACGGGCTTTTGCTTTCCACGGATAAAGGACTGGCAAGGTCAAAAAGAAAATGGACCTGAAGAAGTTTAAAACCGTTGTAGACATTAACCTGACCGGCGTATTCCTGACAGTCAGAGAATGTGCCGAGCGCATGGTAAACAATGGCTGCAAAGGTCTTATCTGTCTTGTATCCTCTACTGGTTCCCTTGGAACTGCGGGCCAGATTAACTACGCCTCCACAAAAGCAGCAATGGCAGTAATGCCCAAGGTAATAACCGCTGAATTTTTCAGGCGCGGACTTTCCGGACAGATCAGATGCGTTGCTGTGGCACCAGGCTACGTTGCAACACCCATGGTAAAAAACATGAACCAGGCAGCACTCGACAAGATAGTTGCAGATGTTCCAATCGGCCGCCTTATTGAGCCGGAAGAGATTGCACAGCTTGTTGCAGATATGTTCAAAAACGAAGCAATTACCGGTGAAACATACTTTATCCACGGCGGCCTGCGTCTCGGCTCCAGAGGATAAGTTTGACCAAAAAGATTTGAGCGACATACAGCTTTACAAAAAAAAGGGACGCCCCAGGGTGTCCCTTTTTGCATTGCATCCAGATTTTGGTAGACAATTTAAGGGAACCGCATTATATTATTTTGGCAAGGGAAAAATTATTAAGTTCAAACTGCTCTCCCTTTTCAGGGCAAAGTTCACCAGCATTTATATGGTATGGTTAATTGTGAACCGGGCAGAATACAAATACAAGAGTCAGTTTCAACCTGTTTTTAAAAAAGCATTATCTGGGTTTCAAGCGGATGTTTTGCAACTGGCTTAAAAATAATCAACAAGCATGTAACATTATAATTCCAGGAGCTGTTAAATGCCGAAATTGCACCTCAAGGACATTGACCTATACTACGAAATAACCGGCCAGGGAAAGCCGGTTCTGCTAATCCACGGGCTTGGCTCAAGCACCAAAGAATGGGAAAGCCAGATAGATTTTTTTGCCCAGGACTACCAGGTAATAGCCTTTGATGTGCGGGGCCACGGCAAATCAGAAAAGCCAGCCGGCCCGTACAGCGTGGCCCGGTTTGCTGATGATACCGCAGAACTGCTCAGGTCGCTTTGCTCAGAGCCAGCGCATGTTGTTGGAATTTCAATGGGCGGAATGATAGCGTTCCAGCTTGCCCTTGATGCTCCAGAGCTTGTTAAATCCCTGACCATTGTAAACAGTGCGCCAGAGATGCGGGTGAAATCCTTTAAGGAAAAAAAGGGTGCTTTAATAAGAAAACTGACGGTCAAGATATTCGGTGTAGGCAGAATGGGAAAGGTGCTTGCAAAAAGGCTTTTTCCAAATGACGACCAGGAATTTTTCCGTATCCAGCTTGCTGAAAGATGGGCTGAAAACGATAAGAAACCATACCTTGATTCCTTTAACGCAATTGTCAACTGGTCTGTGATGGATCGTGTTGGCCTGATACGCTGCCCGGTCTTTATTGTTGCAGCAGAGCATGACTATACGCCAATTTCCTTTAAGGAAGAATACGCAGCAAAAATCATGGACTCCGAAGTCAAGGTGATTGCAAACTCCCGCCACCTCACACCAACAGACTCCCCGGTGGCATTTAACCTTGTGGTTAAAGCCTTTCTGGACAAACAGGTGGAGGAGCAAGCGGAGGAACAGGTGGATAATTAGCTCTTTGCTGATTTTGTTTTGTATTATCCATTACGTTAGAGAACAGTTTTAATCAACCTTGTGGTTGTTTACATCGGCTATATTAGCATTGTCATTTTTTTTTATTTTTATTAACTCTCTGAATAGAACAAACAGAATTGGTATTCCAAAAAATAACAGCAGCCAGCTATAAAATGGTACAGCTTGCTTTATCATTACTGACGTGCTTTTTTGAAGATAAAAGATGTTTATAATAGCATAACAAAAAAAGAAAAACCAGACAAAACTTGATATATAGTACCCTGATATTCCATCATCACATAATAATATTCCTCCAGCTAGCCCCATTCCCTGGAATAACATTAGAACTCCCCATACGATCGTAACGTCAACCTAAAAATGACCCCCAACGACAATGCAAATTTGACCCACC
>JAOZSB010000108.1 GCA_029939895.1 Desulfobacterales bacterium | reverse complement strand
GGATTATTATATATAAAAGCGTTATAATAAAACCAGTATAGAAGATACCGCCGGAAAGAGGCAGGTCAGGCTTATAAGTCAGCACAGTGTCTGCGCTGAAGAACCTTGGCAGTTCAAAGGTGATAATTCGTATGACTGTGTCAATCAAAGAAGTAGCAGAAGCAGAATCACTGCTGCCAAAGTTGAGCATATAATCTATCAGGGTCCTCCATTGCTTGCCAGATGTTGTTAAGTTGCTGTATATGCTTGGAGCGTAGCCTATACATGCCGTAAAAAAACAAACAACAATGTTGCTGACTTTTAAATTTTTTCGCAAAGAAATGATTACAAAAAAGAAAACTGGCAAAATAATCAAGGCAAGCAACTCGGTACACCAGAGACCAAAACCTGTTACAAATCCCAGCCGTAAATAGTCATTCCATTTTGCTTCACTATTTTTAGATATTATTTCAAAGGCAAAATATATAATAAGAATTGCGATAAGGTTATTTTCTGCATACCCGCCCCGGACTTGAAAATTCCATTTTACGAGGGTAGGGAAGAATGCATATAGAATTGAGGCAATAATGGCCGTTTTTCTGTCCCAGTATTTATCAGTAAATAAATAAACGGCAATAAGGGTTATGATAGAAAGGATTACAATTACAGCCTTGAGTTCAATAACCCCAGGGGAGAAAATAAGGAAAGCAATCGCTGCAAGATACGCCTCAAAAGCCCCACCACCGTTAAATGGCTGCCCGTAGAAAAACAACGGAAATGAGTTGCCCTCTGTGATGTGTTTTCCCATCAGACCGATTACAGCTTCGTCAGAATGGACATGTGTCTGAGCTGTTACCAGGATTGTGATTCTTACGACAACAACAATCAGCAACAGGATCATAAAGGGAATATGGGTTTTGTTGTTTTGTATTTTAATCATTTTATTATTTTACAGCTTGTTGCAAATAATGCTTCTGGATGTCATCTGGAATCTCACCCATTATTTTCAAACTGCCACGGGCAGACTATTTATGTGTTTATTTTTTGACCTTAGGCGAAATATGAAAGAATTGTAACATCTTGGTCTTTACTTTCATACAAATTAATGGAACCAGTTGTATGCACTTGTAAAAACACTTAATGAAAGTAGTATTTCATTGATGAGCATCCCAATGGAAATGGCACATGCGCACAGGATCGGGCTTATATTAATACTTTTAATTTTTGCAACTATAAAACAAAGTCCAATCATATACAATGTTAAAAATTGCCCAATACAACCGAAAATAATTCTGCCTGAGGTAAAATATGGATATTCAGGTGATGGATACCAGCACCCTTTGAAGTCGTACATAATTGACAGCAATCCAAGAAAAGCATAAAACGCCAGAACAACCAACAGAGCCAGTGATACACCTATAACCTGCTGTTTTTCCTTGTTTCTAAAAGAGGTTTTTAGGGCAAACAGGGACAAGCCAATAAATAAAAATGAAGTTATTAAATAAAATCTATCCATAGAACCGGATGTCAGTTGTTCGCCTGCCCAATACAATTCTCCCCTGAAAAGTCCCTTTGTAAGATTATTTAAAAACAAAAACATGCCTGACAGGGAAAAAACAGGGTGATCAAACATCAACAGGAACGGTTTTCTTGTCCATCCCAGAATTTCAATCTTGTAGTTTGCCGAAAAAGGTATGACAGAGTATGAATTTAATATTACGGCATATATTGTAAAGGGAATTGCAAACCCTGCCAAAAAAGGCACAAGCCTTTTGAGTTCCTTTAAATTCAAGCCATTTTTCCAGAATGATAAAATCATAAAAACAAGTGCAAGGGGCAACAGGATCAGGTTGACAACCTTGGACAGCAACGCTAAAAAAATGAAAATGCCCGTAATAAAACTCAAAAACCTGCCCCTGCTATCAAGGTAGAGCAATGACAGCATGTAAAACGATATTGAGAAGAGGACAACCCCCAGCACATCTGAATTCAATGAATAAAACACATCCTGGGGAACAAATGCAGCAAGCAGGGGGACGCTAATACATATTGCCATGTTTTGTTTGAAGTACAGCCTTGCAGTGAGCCATACGATAAAAACAAACACCCCGTAAAAAAAAGAATTCAGAAACCTTGTCCAGTACAAGAGGTGAGTGCTGCTGATGCCCAGAGATTTGCCCAGACCAAACCACTTGCCTGCGACAAAATAATATAAAAATGGAGATTTCGCAAAAGGGTTTTTATCATTTGTGAACTCCATGGCCTTGTCCATGGTAACCGGATCTATTACAAACTCCGTTCCATTTTTTTCTAGTTTTGTCCATGCGGGATCTGGAATTTTGGCTTCAGGAAAATATTCAGGGGGAACCTCATATTCAGGTGAGTCATTTACAATGATATTTACAGCAGACTCTTTTTCAAATAAAACATTTTTTGCTACAGGCGAATAACCCTTTGAATATTTAACAATCATATCATAGTGGGATTCTTCATCAATATTGGAAAAAAAAGGAAAGGCTGCGGCAAATACAAATACACGTAAAACTGCCAACAGGACAACAATGGCAATAATAGTGCCTTCGTGCTTTTTAGAAAAAATTTCAATCGAAGTCATATCAGTATATTAGATGATGATTTTTTTCTATTAAAGGAAAAACTGTTTCCATAGCAAATTTTTTTTAAAAAAAATAAGTGAGTTTCTAAATATCCTTGATTTTATAATAAATGAGTTAAGACGTGATGTTGTTAAACAGGCGTATTTACAGCAATAATGAAATTTATTCGGCCTTTTCTTCTTCGGCTTTATCAGCGTCTTCAGAGCCGTCTTCTTCGCCGTCTTCTTCTTCACCTTCTTCTTTATCACCGAAAAATTTATTCATCATCTTTCCAATAAACCCAACTGGTTTTTTTCTGGATTTCAGCCGCTCTATCATAGTTGCTGCTGAAGTCAGGGCATTATTTACCCTTCCTGCAACGTTTACCTGTTTAGTGCTGATTTCGGATTCGCCCTTTGCAACATTTACCAGTGAAGTTACATAAAATTTTTCAATTTCTTTTTCAAGCATTTCAAGGGATTTTACCAAAGTACTTCTTGCTCTGTTCCACTGGGTCACTTCCCTTTGTATTATGCTTTCCTGGTCAGGAAATTTTTGTCTGATTTCTTCAACACGCACCAGTTCTTTATCTATCATGACAATTTCGTCATTTAACTGCACCATAAGCGCATAGAGTGGCGGCAACTTTTCATATGTGAATCCAAGGAGTTCTTCAGTAAATTTTGTGGTGAGCATGGGCAACTCTTTGAGATTGCGCATGGATTCCTGGGGGACAGTCGCTTCAGCCCCGTCTTCTGATTTGTCTTTACCAGCAAAAAACTTGGTATAGGCAAAATAGCCACCTCCTGCTACAAGCAGGAGGACTAATATCATAACTACAATTTTAATTATTTTTTTCATTAAGTTTTAATAAGCCTGATTATTGCTGCAATAAATTCCAGAACCCTGTCAAACATATCCTGATTATTGGCTTTCCTGGTTACGACTTTCTCGGCTTGCTGAACAATTTTGCCTTTGGCTGCTTCTTCTACAATTTCAGATGGTTTGTCCTCAACCTCAGCTTCACTTATTTCAGAAGTCTCAGGAAAATCTTCACTATCATTATCATCAATGAACTGTTTCCACCTGGAAATAACATCAATTTGAAATCCTTTTTTAATTTCTTGTTTCAAACTATTATAATTAACAAGAAGTATGTGGAAATCTTTAAAAATCGTTTTTCCTATTCGGTATTTAACATCGGCAATCTCTTCAAAAAAGTTGAGTATTTTAACTTTGTCTGCATCGGATTCATCAATAATAACTGTAAGATTTTCAAGTGCTTTCTGGCTTGTCGTCATAACATCAATTCCTTTTTATACATGAATATGAACATTAAAATATCTTTAAACACTTCATTATTGGCCTTTTACGTCAGCATTCAACCTTATATATAGAAAGCCTTTTCCACAGGGTCAATGATTTTATCAAACATTGTTTCAATAAAAGACTTAAATATTCGAAATACTCCAAACCTTATCAAAAAAGATCATTGGAGAGTAGCGAATAATATCATATATCATGCTTTTTCCTTGACATAAATTAACAAATTTTATTATGTTTACTTTTTTGTTATATCTTTAACAAATTTGATTTTATGAAGGCTTAAAACTTAATTCTCATAATAAAGTTCATCGCATAAGCACTACATCATAAAATCAAGAGCAACTTATTAAGATTTATATAAATAGCGTGATATATGAAAGAGCTTTCCTTTGGTTTTTCATATCTTGTTTAAGGACAGCTTAACAAAAAAACAAGTCTGACCAAAAAACAGTTAGTCGAAAAAAATATTTTTTGTCATTATTCAGACATTTTTTTTCCACAGGATGCATGAAGTGCATTGCAACTTGCTATTTTTATTTGTCTTTAAGGAACTGGCTTAAAAATTATTTTCTTCGTACTATTTTTTTCGTTTCTTAAAACATATATTAATGAAACGAAAATTAAACAGCAAACTGGTTTTTTTTAATATTTTTTGAGTTTTTTTGCTTATTTCATAACCATATATTAGGGTTAAACTAAGCAATCGGCTTCGACAAAAATCTGAGTTTATTGTAAGTTTTTTTGCTTATTTCATAACCATACCTCAGGGTTAAACTAAGCAATCGGCTTCGACAAAAATCTGAGTTTATTGCGATTTATAAAAAATTAAGTAATATTTGAAAAAGGGAGTTGAAGATATGAGTTTAGAAACTGAAGTCAATACCGAAAACCAGAGCACGGTTAATCCAGCGGGTTCGGTAATGGTCGTCGGCGCAGGCATAGCCGGCATTCAAGCTTCCCTGGACTTGGCCGATTCTGGATACTATGTGTATCTTCTTGAAAAGAAGTCTGCAATCGGCGGCGTTATGGCGCAGCTTGACAAAACATTTCCCACCAACGACTGCTCCATGTGCGTTATCTCCCCCAAGCTTGTTGAGTGCGGTAGACACTTAAACATTGAGCTGTTGACTCTAAGCGATATTGAGTCTGTGGAGGGCGAGGCTGGAAACTTTAAGGTAAAAGTTAATCAGGCCGCAAGATTTGTTGATATTGACAAATGTACATCCTGCGGAGAATGTGCCAAGGTTTGCCCAATCGACACCCCAAACATGTTTGATATGGGACTGCGGGACAACCAGGCGGCTTTTAAGCTTTACCCCCAGGGAATGCCGAGCGCATTTGCAATAAACAAGATGGGTACGGCTCCATGTAAATCAACCTGTCCTGCCCACGTCAGCATCCAGGGTTATGTTGCCCTTATTAACAAGGGTAAATATGAAGAGGCACTCAAGCTTTTCAAACAAGAACACCCATTTCCTGGTGCATGTGGAAGATTCTGCCATCATCCATGCGAATCTGAGTGTACAAGAAACAATGTTGACCAACCCCTTGCAATCCAGTATCTTCACAGGTTTCTTTCTGATGTTGATTTTGAACAAGGCCCGTTTATCCCTGAGATTGAAGAAAATCGTGAAGAAAAAGTAGCTATAATCGGAGCTGGCCCAGGTGGCCTTTCATGCGCATACTTCCTGGCACTCAGAGGCTACAAAGTAACAATATTTGAAAAACTCCCCAAGCCAGGCGGAATGATGGCTGTGGGTATACCTGAATACAGAATGCCACGGGATATCCTGTCACAGGAAATCAGCGTTATTGAAAGCATGGGCGTTGAAATCAAGACCGGAGTCGAATTCGGCAATGATGTTACTCTTGATTCCCTTAAATCCGATGGCTTTAAATCTGTCTTTATGGCCACTGGACTTCATGGAAGCAGAAGACTTGGCATTGAAGGCGAAGATCTTAATGGCGTACTTCCAGGCGTTGATTTTCTTAGAGACGCAGCCCTTGGCAATAAAGTTGAGATTGGCAAAAAGGTTGTTGTAATTGGCGGTGGAAATGTTGCAGTAGATGTTGCCCTTACAGCGAAAAGGGTTAACAGCGAAGCTGAAGTCTCTCTGGTATGCCTTGAAGCAGAAAATGAAATGCCGGCCTGGGATTATGAGATTGAAGAGGCTAAAGAAGAAGGTATAGAAATTGTAACCTGCTTTGGCCCTCAATCCTTTACTGGCAAAGATAAGGTTGACAGCATAACCTTTAAGCGTTGTTCCTGTGTATTTGACGACAACTGCAATTTTAATCCACAGTACGATGAAGATGATCTCCAGACCCTTGATGCAGACACAGTTATAGTTGCAATCGGTCAGTCCGCAGTTCTTGACTTTGCAGACAAGCAGAATATAGCAGTAACAAACAGAGGCGGTCTTGATGCAGACATGGACACCTTCCAGACATCACTTGAATGGGTGTTTGCCGGTGGTGATGCTGTTTATGGCCCCAAATCTGTTGTCGAGGCTGTTGCATCTGGCAAGGTTGCTGCTGAAAGCATCCACAGATATATCAATGGACTTAATCTTAAAGAAGACAGGACTAAGGACTGGATGTTTGTAAAGCCTGAAACAGATGACGAGGAATACAAACAGCGCATTGAGATGAAAAAACTTTCCGTAACTGACAGGGAAGGTAATTTCAAGGAAGTGGCAGCAGGTTTTTCCGAAGATGAAGCAAAGGCCGAAGCTGACAGGTGTCTCAAGTGCGGAATCTGCTCAGAATGCTACCAGTGTGTTGATGCCTGCCTTGCTGGTGCCATTGACCATGAAATGAAACCAGTTACCCATGAAGTTGAAGTTGGTTCCATAATACTTGCCCCGGGATTTACTCCCTTTGATCCATCCAAATTTGACAATTACAGTTATAGCAAATTTCCAAATGTTGTAACCAGCCTCGAATTTGAGAGGATTTTATCAGCATCCGGTCCCAACGAGGGACACCTCATAAGACCGTCTGATAATAAGGAGCCAGACAAGATTGCATGGCTGCAATGTGTTGGTTCAAGAGACAACAACCGATGCGACAATGGCTATTGCTCGTCTGTCTGCTGTATGTATGCAAACAAACAGACGGTTATTGCAAAGGAGCATAGCGATAAACCTCTCGATACAGCAATTTTCTTCATGGACATGAGAACCCATGGCAAGAATTTTGAACAATATTACATGAGAGCCGAAGAAGAAATTGGTGTTCGTTATGAAAGGGCGAGAATACACTCTGTTGAATCCCTTGAAGACGACAGCCTGGGTCTCAGATATGTTGATGATGAAGGCAATATCACCAATGAAACCTTTGATATGGTTGTTCTTTCAATCGGCCTTGCCCCTAATGCTGAGTCAAAGGAACTTGCTGAAAAACTCGGAATACAACTCAACCATTATGATTATGCAGATACAAAGGACCTGGCCCCTGTCAGCACAAGCAGGGAAGGTGTTTATGTATGCGGCGTATTCCAGGGTCCAAAGGACATCCCGGAATCAGTCATGGAAGCATCTGCTTCTGCAGCCAAGGCAACGAGCATGATTGCAGAGGGCAGGGGAACCATGACAAAAATCAAGGATCTGCCTCCGGAAATAGATGTTCTGGATCAAGAGCCGAGAATTGGTGTATTTGTCTGTAATTGCGGTATCAATATCGGTGGTGTGGCTGATGTCCCGGCAGTCAGGGATTATGCTGCAACGCTACCTAATGTAGTGCATGTTGAAGACAATCTCTTTACTTGTTCCCAGGATACACAGGACAAGATGAAGGAAGTAATAGTAGATAATAATATTAACAGGGTTGTTGTTGCATCGTGTTCACCAAGAACACATGAGCCGCTTTTTCAGGAAACCATCCGTGAAGCCGGACTTAACAAGTACCTTTTTGAGATGGCAAACATAAGGGACCAGAACACCTGGATTCATATGGATGCACCTGCCAAGGCCACAGCCAAGGCAAAGGATCTTGTTAGAATGGCAGTTGCCAAGGCTGCACTTGTTCTGCCACTGCATCAGGTTGCATTGACGGTAAAACAGAAAGTGCTTGTAATTGGTGGTGGTGTGGCTGGCATGACGGCTGCTCTGGGCATAGCAGAACAGGGATTCCCTGCTTACCTTGTTGAGAGTACCGACAAACTTGGCGGAAACGCCCTCAAGTTAGGCTCATCATGGAAGCAGGAGGCTGTTACACCTTTTGTTGAAGACCTTATTGAACAAGTGAAAAACAATCCAAAGATTGAACTTTTCATGGAATCCTCGATTTCATATGTAACTGGTTCCATTGGAAATTTCGTATCACGGATAAAAGCAGCCGATGGCCAGGAAACCGAGATTGAGTACGGTGCTGCCATCATGGCAACCGGTGGTAAGGAATACAGGCCTGACGAGTATCAGTATGGTAAGAATCCAAATGTCATGACCCATCTGGAGATGGACGAGGCCATGACAGCAAATGATGCCAGGGTAAAAGATGCTGGAACTGCCGTCTTTATCCAGTGTGTTGGCTCCAGAACCAAGGAAAGGCCATACTGTAGCAGGATATGCTGTACACATTCCATGAAGACTGCTGCCAAGCTTAAAAAAGCAAAACCAGAAATGAACGTTTATATTCTGTACCGTGACATCAGAACTTACGGTTTCAGGGAGGATCTGTATAAAGAGGCGAGGGCGGCTGGTGTTATATTCATCCGCTATGACCTTGAAAATGAGCCGGTTGTTAAATCTGTAAACGGTGATGGTCTTACGGTTACTGCACTTGACCATGTGCTTCAAAAACCAGTGGAGATCGACGCAGACATCCTCGTACTGGCAACGGCTGTTCTACCTAATGAGAACAAGGAACTTTGTGAGCATTTCAAGATTCCTACAAACGCTGATGGCTTCCTGGTTGAGGCCCACGCTAAATTACGGCCTGTTGATTTTGCATCTGAGGGCCTTTTTATGGCTGGACTTTCCCATGGACCAAAGTCAATAGAGGAAACAATAGCCCAGGCAACAGCCTCGGTTTCCAGGACAATGACAATCGTTTCCAAAAAAGCAATTCTGGTTGGCGGTGTTGTGGCATCTGTTGATTCCGAAAAATGTGCGGTCTGCCTCACCTGTGTGAGAACATGTCCGTACTCTGTGCCTTTGGTTGACTATGATGGACATGCAGTGATAGATCCTGCTAAATGCCACGGTTGTGGAGCATGTGTTGCAGAATGTCCAGGCAAGGCTATAAGCTTACAGCATTTTACTGACAAGCAGCTGCTTGCCAAAACCGATGCTCTTTTTGATACAAAAAATTAACTGCCATGGGCAGGCTTTTAATTAATGTGCTGCCCACAACGAAATATGAAAGTTTTTAAATGTCACTTTCATAAAATTAATAGTATTGGAGATTTGCCATGACCGATAGTTTTGAACCACAGATACTCGCATTTTGTTGCAAATACTGTGCATATGCAGCGGCTGACCTTGCAGGCTCCATGAGGCTGAAATACCCTGATAACATTAAGTTGATTCAGGTTCCCTGTACTGGTCGCGTTGATATAATACACATTTTGCGAGCCATTGAAGATGGGGCTGACGGTGTTTATGTTGCCGGCTGCCTTGAAGGTGAATGTCATTTCCTGGAAGGAAACTTCAAGGCAAGAAGAAGGGTTAAATATGTAAAAGATACCCTTGAGGAACTTGGTATAGAGCCTGAGCGAGTCGAGATGTACAACCTGTCCTCTGCAATGGGTCCCAGGTTTGCCGAGATTGCAAATGAGATGGCCGAAAAAATCAAGAAACTCGGACCAACTCCTGTTAAGAGTTGAAATTTATTATAACTGCCCTGGGTAGACTGACTTAATCTGTTGATCTGCCCATGAGCAAAATATGAAAAAATTTACAAAAAATTTTTTTATTAATTATTTCATTTAATTATTACGAGGTGCGAAATGATTGTAGCTGATCGAAAACCCCTTGGGGAACTCCTCGACATGGTCAAGGACTGTAAAAAGATCATGGTCCTTGGATGCAAAGGTTGCGTGACTGTTTGCAACGTTGGTGGAGTCAAGGAAGTAGAAGTCCTGGCCTCCTCCATTAAAATCGCAAGAAAAAAAGATGGCAATCCCATCGAAGTAGTCGAGAAAACGATAGAAAGACAGTGCGACCCGGAATACATTGAACTGGTTAAGGGCGAGGTTAATGCCTTTGACGCTGTCCTGTCCATGGCTTGCGGAGTAGGGCCCCAGTTTCTGGCAGAAGCCTATGAAGACCAGACTTTTTATCCGGCTGTTGACACAAAATTTTTTGGCGGTGCAGTACAACATGGTATTTGGGAAGAAAGGTGTGCTGGATGCGGCACCTGCCTTATCCATTACTTTGGAACCCTGTGCCCCATTGCACGATGCTCCAAGAGCCTTATCCACGGCCCATGCGGCGGCAGTGCAAATTCTGTTTGTGAAATTGATTCAGACATTGAATGCATTTGGGACACAGTAGTCAGGAAGAAAATGGAACAGGGTCGCCTTGATGACCTCCGCCAGGTTCGCACTCCAAAGGACTGGAGAACAGCGAGGGATGGCGGGCCAAGAAAAAGAAAAAGGGAGGAATTGATATCATGAGCGAACTCAAATCCGGAAGTAATCTAGAAAAAGTTCTGAAAGCCGGACACTTTGCGTTCACCGGCGAGTGCGGTCCTCCCAAAGGAGCCAACGTAGAACACCTGAAAGAAAAATGCAGCCACCTCAAAGGATATGTTGATGCTGTCAACGTAACCGATAACCAGACCGCTGTTGTCAGGATGTCGAGTATGGCAGCCTCTGCTATCATGGTGACCGAAGGTGTTGAACCAAATTACCAGATGGTCTGCCGCGACAGAAACCGCCTTGCAATGATGGGCGATGTTATTGGCGCATACTCCCTGGGCATTAGAAACATGCTCTGCCTTTCCGGGGATCACCAGAAGTTCGGCAACCACCCTGAATCGAAAAACGTCTTTGATATTGACTCTATCCAGCTTATAGCAATGGTCAAAAAAATGAGGGACGAGGGTGTTTTCTTAAATGGCGAGGAACTTGATGTTGCACCAAAAATGTTCATAGGTGCTGCCTCCAACCCCTTTGCAGACCCTTTTGAATTCAGGGTTCACAGACTTGCCACCAAGATTGACGCGGGTGCTGACTTTATCCAGACCCAGTGCATTTACAATATGGACAAGTTCAGAAAGTTCATGAAAATGGCAGTAGACATGGGCCTGACAGAAAAATGCTACATCCTGGCTGGCGTTACCCCGATGAAAAGCGTTGGTATGGGCAAGTACATGGCTAAACGTGTACCTGGCATGGACGTACCCGACGAAGTAATCAAACGCATCGCAGACGCTGGCAAAGGCAACTACGCAAAGGAAGGCATAAAATTCGCCTGCGAGCAGATCGAAGAATTCAAAGAAATGGAAGGCGTTGCCGGAGTCCACTTGATGGCAATCGAATGGGAAGAAAGGGTGCCTGAAATATCAAAGGCCGCCGGAGTTCTGCCCAGACCAGTTATGGACTAAGGTAATTTTAAAAAACAATTTATATGAAAGTTACTCTAAGTATCTTCAACGTTTTCATATTTCGTTGTGGGCAGTAAATAAACTCATAAACTGGTCTGCCCATGGCAGTTTGTTCTTTTGGCAAACACTTTTTTTGCATCAGCTTTAAAAGTGTTTGCCTTTTTTTTTGCTGTCTAAATCGCCCTGCTTTGACGAGTAAAGGCTTCAATGCTTACAATCGCAGGGCTTCTTTGTCCTTTCCATATTTCAAGCTAAATTCAGGGAATTTCTAATTCAAGGACATATGAAAATTTTAAATCAGCCCAGCCTACGAGCTAAAATCCGCTGTTAGGCTGCGGGGCAGGTGGAGTGGGTTTGTCGGCCTCTGGGAACAGAGTTAATTGTTTGTTTCTGTTGGTAGTAATTTTTTCTTTAAGGTGTATTTTTTTATCAGCGATTTCAAACGCTTTATCGCTCATCATGGATATCAGATATTCAAAGTCTTTGATATTGTTGATCTTAACAAATTTTCTCAACTTGTTAACAAATACGGCGGATGTTTTTTGCTGGGTAAGTAATTGAAAAACATTGCTTAGTGTTCCTGTGCTTTTTAAATCCCAGATCATTAGCCCGTAGTCGCAATGGTTTGCCATTTCCAGGTCCTTGGCGGTGAAGTACAAACGTGTTTTAGGCTTGTGTTCTGTTTGAACAGTTACTAATTCCCATTTTCCAATATTGTTTCTTGGGTAGTTTCCTGTGCAATAGACCTTTACATTTTTATAGGATTTGTTTGTTAAAACTTGTTGAATTGATGCATCAACACCATTTGCATCACCAACTAAAATTGTGAATTGCTCATTTATTATATTTTCTATTCGTTCAAGAACTAATTTATTAATACTTTTGATGCCCATTGAACCGGATATAAAAATATTTTTCATCACTTTTTTGTCCTTGAGAATGCTGCCACATAAATATTTTTAATTTTGCTATAGGTCTTCATTGTCTGCGTTGCCGCTGATAATGAAGAACCGGATGAATACAGGTCATCAATAATGAGAACATCCCATTTACCATCATTAGGGATTGCATCATTAATATAAAAACATCTCATTAGTGCCTCAGATTTTTCTTCCTTTGTATCAATATCCTTTATTTGAGGTCAGTAGTGTCCCGTTTAACTTTTTAGAATAGCACCCAACGTGCTGTAATTT
>JAOZSB010000452.1 GCA_029939895.1 Desulfobacterales bacterium | reverse complement strand
CTGGTTATGAAATAAGCAAAAAAACTCCTAATAAATTTAATTGTAACAACAAAGCCAAACCTTTAGTTTATACCGAAGGCCTGGTTATGAAATAAGCAAAAAAACTTAAGTTGTTGTTTTTGATTTAACAGCGAGTTATTTATAAACATATTTCAGAATGCCCAACATGAATTTATATGGTTCATTTGCTGTCAGCTTTTTTTGCCTTGTATTCCTTAAATGATGCTGATAAAGTTGGAATAAATTTTATACTCTGATGATGAACTTCTTTTAATTATTCATTGCCAATGGATGACAATTTGAAAAAAATACTCATAATTGACGATTCTCCGGCAAATATTAAAATACTAGGCAGCGCACTAAGCGGAGACTATCAAGTTATAGTTACCACGGATAGCGACGAGGCTCTTTTACTGGCTTTTTCCGATTCCCCTCCTGACCTGATTCTTCTTGATATAATGATGCCAAAAATGGACGGCTATGAAGTGTGCCGTACCCTTAAGGCAGATGCCAGAACACGCGATGTGCCTATTATTTTCATAACTGCAAAAACTGAGGTTGAGGACGAAGCAAAAGGATTTGAGCTTGGAGCTGCTGACTATATAACCAAACCCTTCAGCATCTACAGCGTTAAGGCCAGGGTCAAAACACATATTGAACTTAGTGAAACCCGAAAAAAATTAGAAGATCAGAATGCTCAACTCGAACAAAAGGTGAAGGATCGTACAGAACAACTTTTAAAGACCCAGAAGGAAATGCTTACCCTTGAGCATGAGGCGACATTGGGAAATATTCTTGCTGGTGCTGCGCATGATTTTAGTAATCTAATGTCTGTGCTTCTCTCCTACACCATGATTATTGAGGCTGGAGAAAAAATTCAACAGGAGGTTGATACCCCGACAATAGCCAAGCTTGCAAGGGAGTTCAACACCATCAGCAAGACCTGCAAGAACATTGGAGAGTCCGTGGAACTTGGCATAACACTTTGCCGGGGGATTGTTGACTTTGCCACTGGCGGCAACGCAGGTACAGAAAAGATCCGACAGCCTGCCGAACCTTTAGTAAAGAGTCCGGTTGATATTTTTAAAAGACGATTAATAGCAAGAAGAATTAAGGTTGTTACTGATTTTGAAAAAGGCTCCCCCATAATAAAATGCAATGGCGGCGAAATCCAGAGGGTAATCTTAAACCTTGTTTCCAACGCCATTGATGCAATGGACAGGTCAAAGAAAAAAGTTCTTACCATAAAAATTTATTCAGATGATGACAACCTGTATCTTGCAGTGGCTGATACTGGTGTTGGTATTGAAGAAGACGATATTGAAAGAGTTTTTGAAAATTTTTATTCAACCAAGGTCAAGGAACATGGCTCTGGAATCGGGCTTTTTACGGTAAAAAGAATCATTGATGGACATAATGGAAGCATTGTCGTGGAGTCCCAGAAAGGTGATGGTTCGGAGTTTATTGTCTCGCTTCCACGGCATAATTCAGACAATAATTCACTCGTGATCCCTGATGATGATCCATCTGGTGCTGATTCGGCAACTGATCCGTCAAGTGACCCGGGTTCAGATTCATCTGATTTCTTTGGAACCGATGAACATGCCCAGACGCCCATTGATTACAATTCACTGCGCGAGGCCATGAAAAACGATGATGAGGCTGTTAATGAGCTTATCAGAGATTTTCTAAAGGATAGCGAAAACTGGGTTACAGGTGCGACATCTGCCCTTAACGAGGAAAATTGCCTCAAGGCTAATGACATCCTCAGCAACATTGAGTGTGCTGCCGTAAACCTCATGGCAATTGACCTGGCAGAAATGGCATCAAATGTGACGAAACTTGTGAATAAAAAGATGTTTCCAAAAGCCATACAATCCCTTGCAGCACTTGAAGAATCACTTGAAGTTTTTTTTAATTACAATGTGAATCCATTAGAAAATTCTGAAGAGAAAATATCTGATAATGATGAGGCACCAATCAATCCATCAGCAAACATTTCTATCCTTCTTGTCGATGATTCCGCATCAATGCGCAAACTTCTGAAAATGCACCTTAATGCAATTGGATTTCACAGCATCATAGAAGCAGTAAACGGTAAAAACGCCCTTGAAATACTTGAAGAAACAAGCGTAGACCTGATAATTTCTGACTGGTCCATGCCCACAATGACCGGCATTGAATTGCTGACGGAAGTAAGATCCAGAGATGCTTATGAAAATCTGCCCTTTATAATGGTGACTGCCGAGGCACAAAACAGCTACATTGATAAAGCCGTAGCCGCAAAGGTAAGCGACTATATTGTAAAACCATTTAAAAGGAAAAATTTTGCCAAAGTTATTAATAAGACCCTGTACCCGGATAAGGACCACGGGGCAGATTGAATCTGACTGCATTGATACATTTCTTCAACTCTAATTTATTACAATTGCTTTAAATGCTTATAAATAAGGAGTATTCTGATTACTGCCTGAAGGTTGAGCGGTATCTGCCTTTTTATCTATTAACTTTATCTATTAACTTTAATTATTAACAGAAGACTCATACTCGCTCCTCTGGTTTGGAGTTTTTGCTCCATTAATTATCTGCATTTCAATTTTGTTTTGAATCTTTTGCAGTGTTCCGTCTTTTTCCATTTTTTGCAATATCTCTGTAATTTGCGAGATAAGATTCTTTTTTGATGAATGTAGATAATGATATAATTTTACTTCCTCAAGTGGCGGTGAAAGTTCTTTGATTGACTCACCCAAACCCAGATTTTTTATTGTCATGTGTCCTCTTAAATGTCCTGTAACAACAACATCAACCCTTTGAGTATACAGCATTAAAAATGCAGATTCAAAGGAAGGTACAATCTCTCTTTTCATATTTCTTGTATTTACTTCTGCATTGACCTGCCCGAGGGTTAATGCAATAGAATAAGGCTTCAGGCTTTGCCATCCATTTGGGACAAAATCTATTCCGCTGGTAAATGCTGCCAATTCTGAAACAACAATAGAAACTGGGATTCGAATTAAATTTTTATACTCTTTTTCTATTGCAGGTGCACGGACCAACTCACCATCAAATTTACCATGGTTGGCTTCAACAATTGATCTTTTACCTGGTCTTGGGTGTAATTCCAGCTTGATGTTTGCCTGGCGGTATACCTTTCTCATAACAGTTTCGCCAATACGTACGAAAGGTCCCTGGCCTTCAAAGGTAGATATGGATAGCTTCTCCTGCGCATGCAGGAATAAAGGGAAGAAAATTAAAAAAAATCCTAATAAACTTAAAATTTTAACGAAGCTTAGGTTTTTGTTTATTCCTATGGTCTGGTTATGAAATAAACAAAAAACTGTTATGAGAGATTTTTTCATATAAAATCA
>JAOZSB010000006.1 GCA_029939895.1 Desulfobacterales bacterium | reverse complement strand
ACATCATATAACATTAACGGATAACTCTTTTGGATAATCCGTTAGTTTTTTTTTATGTCCAGATGGTAAACTGAGCCTTTAATGGCCCTAACTCTATTGTGTCGAAATCCTTGAGCTGTACGGATTCCTTGACAGTCTCTCCGTTGAGCTTGAGTTTTGACATGCCGCCAACAAAGCTCAGGGTGTATCCAGAGGGACGTTTGCTGATGGTTGCGGCTGTGGCTCCCATCATAAGGCCTCCTACAACTATATCATTGGAGTCATCCTTGCCAATTTTGATAATTTTGCGGGTAAGCTCCATTTCTCCTTCTAAAGCAGCAAGAAAGGTGAGGACACCCTGTACACCTGCTTCATCCTCTTGTTTTGCATCAGCCTCTGCATCCTCATCCGGTGAAATTACGACTTCTTCGCCAGGTTCGGGGGCTGCTTTGGATTCTGGTTCAGGGTCTTGTTCTGGTTCAGTATCTGGTTCAGTATCTGGTTCAGGTGCAGGTTCAGGCTCTGGTTCAGAATCCTGTGCCGGGATTTCTTCTCCATCTTTGTAGGCGAAAATCACGGTATGCTTTCCAATCGTGACAACGTCTTCGTTTTTGAGCCAGTATGCAGTAACGCTCTTGCCGGCAACGAATGTTCCGTTCTTGCTTTGCAGGTCGGTAAGCAGATAACCGTCATCAACATGATCCACCTTTGCGTGGTAGCCAGAAACCGCAAGGTTTTCGATAACAATATCGTTTGTGTCGCGCCTGCCGATACTAAGAGAGTTTCCGCTTGTCAGGTCAAACTCTTTAATAACGTTTGCTTTGAATTTTAACGTCAAACTTGGCATGTCATACCCTCATATTTAAAGTGTTATACTGCTGAACAAAACTGTTTTATTAAAAAAGTACTTAACCTAAAAAAACTATTTAAAAAGACGAGAAACAAACTCCATAATCCCGCCCTTGCCATCAACAATGCTCTTTATCTTCAATACTATTACAGTGATATTGTCAAGCCCGCCACGGTTATTTGCCATCTGGACAAGCGTTGCACAGGCCTTGTCCATGTTTTCTGCTTCAAGGACTGTTTTAAGAATCTCTTCTTCCTCAACCATGTCCGTAAGGCCGTCTGAGCATATCACCAGCATGTCGCCTTTATAGCAATGGAACTCTGTAACGTCTGGCTTGACAGTCTCGTTGATCCCCATGCTTCTGGTGAGAATGTGCTTAAACTGTTCTCCAATCTGCTTTGCAGCATCAGGATCAATCGCCTGTTGTTCTGCCACCACGGTATGAGGTACTGAAACCATTTCAATTTTCTCATCGTGGATCAGATAAATCGGGCTGTCACCTACATTTGCAGCGATTATCGTATGATCTGCAAGATAGATGGCAGATACCGTAGAACCCATACCGCTGTATGTGGGCCTGCTTTTTGATACTTCATAGACAGCACGATTTGACAGGGTAATGCCGCTGATGAGCCTGTTGGCCTCCTTTGAGAGTGAATCAAAGGTATCTGGCAGTTCTTCAACATCATCGTCATCATGCTTGAACTGCCTCATGTAGTCCTTCATGGTCTGGACTACAATCATGCTGGCCACCTCGCCTGCCTTGTGCCCACCCATCCCGTCGGCTACGATGTATAGCCCCATCGGGTCGTCGAGGTACAGGGAGTCCTCATTCTTTTTTCTTTTCATTCCGGTGTCTGTAAGACCGGATGCCTCTAATTTAATCATAGTTAATCTACTTCATAGTTTACTTCAGCCTTAACTTTATTTATCCTTTGTCAGCCTTTTTCTGGGCTTCCATCTTCGTCATCCACGCACTGACCTTTTTCAGGTGTTGCTCAAGCTGTTCAGCTTTCTGGTATCTTTTTTCCTTGGTCTTGGCCAGGGTTCTGTTGAGTATGTCAACCAGCGGTTTTGGAATCTTTTTGTTGTACTCCCTGGGGTCTGCATGGGCTTTATTCATGATACAGTTCATGAGGGATGCAGGGCTGTCCCCGGTAAAGGGATACTCGCTGGTCAAAAGCTGATACATCATGGTTCCCATGGAAAAGATGTCAGACCTGCCGTCAACTTTTTCTCCTGAAAACTGCTCTGGCGACATGTAGTAGGGAGTTCCTTTAACCACGCCAGTCTGTGTCTGGGAGGTAGCGGTTATCCTTGCTATACCAAAGTCTGTTATTTTAACCGGCCCTTCCTTAATCACTTCCTTGCCGTCAACCTCTTCTTTTTTCCTTAAAAGCATGATATTGGCGGGTTTAATGTCCCTGTGGACGATCCCTTTTTCATGGGCGTAGCCAAGGCCGCTGGCAATATCTGCCATATAATCGACAACCTGCTTTACTGCCATGAGGGTATCTTTTTTCACATAGTCATCAAGGTCAGTCCCTTCCAGAAACTCCATTGCAATATAGGCCATGTCCTGCTCGTCACCTGCATCATAAATCGTGACGATATTCGGATGGGACAGTGTCCCGGCACTTTCAGCCTCCCGGAAGAACTTCTCCTTCATCTTTTCTATATCATCGGGTTCTAAATCATCGCCAAACTTGAAGGTTTTGATAGCTGTGGTTCGGTTGATTCTGGGATCTCTGCCCAGGTACACGATCCCCATGGCTCCCTGTCCCAGCTTTTTTTCAATCTCGTAGCGGCCAAGGGTGGGTTTTGTGCTTCCGTCCAGGGTAAAGCCGTCGCCTCCGCCGCCGCCCAGACCGCCATCACCATAAATCATGGTCTCGCTGGCCTGCATGAGCTTTGTCTTCTTGGCTCCAACATCTTTAAATTTGCTGTCGTTCTTTTCTATATATTCATATACAGATGCGGCCTTGTTGAGCTGTCTTTTTCTTTCATAGTCAAGGGCAAGGTTGTAGAGAAGATCCTTTACCTCGTCATCAATTGGTATGCGCCTGAATTTGTCAAAGGCCATGTCGAGCATACCCTGTGCCTGAAAGGAAATTCCAAGCATCCTGTTTGTTTCTGCGGATTCGCCTTCCACCTTGTCTTTTTTTGTTTCCGTAAGCAGAAATTGGATAGAAACTACACCAATATATCCCAGGAAAAGCTGGGTCAGGGGATACATCACCTTAACCAGGTAGCCCTTGGAGGAAAACAGGGTTATGGGCAGGCCTATCAAGACGATTACCAGCAGGAGGAACAAAAGCCCTGCTGTCCTGGCTCGCAACCGCGGCAGCAGCAATATCACGAGCAGGCCCACAAGTAACACCATAAGCAGTTCAAATGCTGCGGCCCAGGAGGGCTGCACAATAAACCGTTTGTTAAGCATCGACCAGATTGTGTTTGCTGAAAATTCCATAAGGGGCATTGAGCTGTCAGTAGGCGTGCTTAAAGGGTTTATGATTCCTGCTGCTGAAGGCCCAACCAGAACGATCTTGTTTTTAAACACGTTCATGGAGACCTTGTCGTTGATTACATCAAAAAAAGAATATTTTTTAAAGGAGCCTGTCGGCCCTTTGAAGTTGATTAAAAAGGAAGAGTCATCAAGTGTTATGGGAATATTTGCAGAGCCCATTGCAACACCAAAACCAACATCAATTGTAATGTCATCAAGTGGAACCTTGAGGTAGTATGCTGCAAGTCTCAAGGTATAGGAGGGGATATATACGCCCCTGTATTCATAAAAAAGTGATTCCCGCCTGCCCTTGCCGTCCATGTCGTTGTTGAAATTTACATGGCCAATACCTGAACACACCTTGAAAAGCGCAGGAATAGGAACGAACATATCATTAGCTACGGGGTTGTACATACCGCCATCGTTGAAAACCTCCGGGATGGTATGATCCATGACAGCATCTTCCGGCTCTGCATTTTCCTCTATTTGCGATCTTTTAAAAAATACAGGCAGTATAACCTTTCCAGAGGCCTTTATCGCTTCTGCCAGTTTTTTATCATTGTTTAACTTGAGGCGGGTGGACTCCATTGTTTTGAGAAACTGTACATCCCGGTCGTCCTCGGTGTTCATTACCCCGGTCTTGAACAAGTTTTCAAGCTCGCCAAGCTCCTTGAGTCCGGCAACCCTTTCAGGCTCACTCAGGATTATATTAAGCCCTATCACCTTTGGGCCTGCTGCATCTATTTTCTTGATGCCCTCTGCCAGCAAAGACCTGGGCCAGGGCCAGCGTCCCAGTTTTTCTATTGAATCATCGTCAATATCCACAATCACGATCTGGCTTGTGCCTTCAGGATCGCCCCTCATATTCATCATCAGATCATAAAACTTCAAGTCCGTGGAATCGAGAAACTCGACCCTGATTATGCACATGACCAGGAAAAGGATGGTTATGATTACACCCATTATTGTCATGGGTCTTTTTTTGATGAATCCCATATCAGATACCTTTTGTCGATTGCAGGTTGTTTGTGAGGCTTTTTGCTGATTGCATAAATGAATTATTCAGGAAAAACCATTCAAAAAGCTTCAACAAATTTATAAGTTTATTAGAATACAAATATAAATCAAAAATTCCGATGATCCAGATTTAAGCGTATTTTTAAAAAAGTCCATATTTGGGGTGGAGAAAAACATAAACTATTCAAACACATAAAGCATTTTCAAAGATTAAGGTTTAACTCCCGACAAAAAACCTAACATTTAAGCCATTTTAATAATTTTCATACTACTCTTATCAAGTGCATATGTCAATACTGGGCTATGGAAAAAAAGAGAAAGCTTGACTATTAGTCGTCAGAAAGAGTAAAATAGAGGCAGAATTATTAAAGAGGATTACTTTTTATGGAACCGCTTTCAGTTGATGACTTTCCCCGTGCTGTGGCTGACCTGCTCAATAAAAATGAAAAGGTTTCCCTTGTTTTGGAGAAGGATTTTCAGAGTGGTGAAGTTCGGGTTGGGGTAAGACGGGTTTGCTCTGATCGGGCTTTTCAACTGCTGAAGGAATCCCAGGAGGAAGTGAAGCAGCGTAACCAAAAGGGCTACACCAGGGAACAGGCCTTTAACGAGTTTGAAGCTGCTCAAAAAGTGGTAGCAGATCAAATAAAAGAATAATCTGTGGATACCGAATTTCTGACAGTCCCCGACACTAATATCATAATTTCCGCTCAGTCCGGCAACCCACCTGATTTCGTATGACAAAGATTTATCAGGCATCAAGTATCAATTTCGCTTCAAAATTTGCAGTATCTTGGATTTTTTAAAAGAGCTGCGTGAAACCTATGCCTGATAATTCAAAAAAAAATTTACCTCGTCAAATATTAAGTTTTGAAAAAAAAATGATATAATGCCTTAATTCTGCCCATTGAATACATCCTGTTTTTATGCTATTGCTGTTTTATATTAATTTAATTTTTTTATTGAGAATTTTTTTATCTTTATTTCAAATTTTTGTTTGTGGGGCTTTTTTTCAGGTCATTGTCCAGTGGCAGGGCCGTCAGTAATGCAGGCTATTACTGCATTGGCCATGCCTGGATCTAAATAATTTATTTGCGGTGCAGGTTCTTAAAAAAAAAGGCATACTTGCCAGGCTCCCATTCACCGGAATAAAAAAACCAGCAAAGGAGAAAACCATGGAAGGACTCGGGAAGGTTAAAGCATTACTTACTGGTATCTACGGCGAAACAAAGGGGGAAGAAGCCCTGAACAGGCTTATCCCGCTGATAGAGGAACACAAAACAGACAGCGGAGAGGTTAAGGAGTATTTTTCAGAAGAAGATATTGTCCTCATCACCTATGGGGATTCTGTGAAACAGGAGGGCGAAGTACCCCTTGGCACTTTTCATAAATTTGCAAACAAGTATCTAAAGGGAGCAGTTTCAACGGTTCACTTTCTTCCTTTTTTCCCATATTCATCGGACGATGGTTTTTCAGTCATGGATTTTTTCCTGATTGACCCGGAACTGGGCGTTTGGGATGATGTCGAAGCTATCCACAATGACTTTGGGTTGATGTTTGACCATGTTTTGAACCATTTTTCATCCAAGGGCCAGTGGTTTAAAAATTATCTGGCAGGAAAAGACGGGTTTAAAGAATTTGCTATCGAGATGGACCCATCCATAGATCTCTCACAGGTAACAAGACCACGCGCTTTGCCGCTTTTGACAGAATACAAAAAAGACTCAGGAGAGACAGTCCACCTCTGGACAACCTTCAGCGAAGATCAAATTGACTTCAACTTTCAGAGCCTTGATGTACTCGAACAGATGATTAAAGCATTTCTGGTTTATGCTCAGAAGGGTGCTACCATTATCAGGCTCGATGCAATTGCATTTCTATGGAAGGAAATCGGCACAACCTGCCTGCATCTCCAGAAGACCCACGACATGGTCAAGGTTTTCAGGGCAGTCTACGACCTGACATATCCAGAAGTAATAATTCTGACTGAAACCAATGTGCCGCATAAGGAAAACGTCAGCTATTTCGGCAACGGTGTTGACGAGGCCCAGATGGTTTATAATTTCACCCTGCCGCCGCTTCTGTTTTACTCATTTGTAACCAAAAATACAGACGTGCTGACCAATTGGGCAAAAACCCTTACCCTGGATTCTACAACAAACACGTTCTTTAATTTTACAGCCTCCCACGATGGAATAGGGGTACGTCCCCTTGAAGGCATCCTGCCGCCGGAAGAGGTAGAAAAACTGATTGGAGCAGTAAACTCAAACGGAGGAAGGGTTTCCTACAAGGACAACCCGGATGGTTCCCAAAGCCCCTATGAGTTGAATATAACCTATGTGGATGCCCTGAAAGCAGAGGGCGAAGACGATGCAACCCATGCTAAAAAATTCCTTGCTGCCCAGTCTGTGCAGTACGCTCTGCCGGGTGTTCCAGCATCTTATATCCACAGCATCATGGGTTCCCACAACTGGCAGGACGGTGTTGAGATGACAGGACGAGCAAGGACAATCAACCGCGCGAAACTTGATTTTGCGACAATTGAAGAAGAACTCGCAGATGAGAACTCCTTCAGGTCAATGGTTTTCCGTCCCTATATTGAAATGATCAAGATGCGGAAGAAGCAGTCAGCCTTCCATCCCAATGCAGGCTTTGCAATACTGGAGCTTGATTCCAGGGTGTTCGGAATCAAGAGATACAGCCAGGATCAGCTTTTGTACGCTCTGACGAATGTTTCAAACGAAGAAGTGACCGTGGCCCTGAAAAATGTTCCATACTTGATGAAGAATCTTTTTACGGGAGAAAAAGTATCCACAAACGCAATCGTGCTTAAACCTTACGAGTTTGCGTGGATAACCGAAGCTAAGTAGATCAGAAAAATCAAAAAAAAATAATGACGCGCAGGACAATACCCTTTGACCTGCGCGTCATTTATTTTTTAAATTCTTGATATATGTTATTTTATGCTGGCTTTACTCTTAACGGTAGCGTTAGTTTTCAAGCTTGTTGATTTTGTTCCTGAGCTTACCAGAGCATTTAAAGGTCACGACTTTTCGTTCCCTGAGAATCAGGTCTGCGCCTGTTGCCGGGTTTCTGCCCCTTCTTTGATCTTTATCCTTGATGCAGAATTTGCCAAATCCTGACACGAGTACGTCTTCGCTGTCGGCCAGTGTTCTTTTTATGATTTCAAGAAGATCTTCCACAATATCCACAGATTTTTTCTTTGTGAATCCAAGGTTGTGAATTTTTGTAACAATGTCGCTTTTGGTCAATGCCATACTTCCTCCTAATGAACTTAATAGAAACATCGAAGCCAATGTTTAGTTTATACCAATGTGCTGGTTATCAAATAAACAAAAAACTACCAATGAACTGATTTATGATTCAGGATTTTAAGTTGTTTTAAACCATAAATCCTATTATGCAGTTTGCGTCTGATCCCCGCTACTTGTAGCTTTTTGGTCACTTGGGGTGTTTTGCTGGTCAGAATCAAGGGCTTTAATGCTTTTCATGATTCCGTCAATTCTTTTTGAAATTTCATCAATTTCATTTTTCAGCCTGGACTCAAGTTTTTCTTCCATTGCAACCCCGATACTATTTAGACAAAAGTTGTTAATTTCCTTTAATTATTTTGTCAAACCCCTGTATAAAACCAATGGTTGATTTGCTAAAAAAAAATTAACAGTAACAAGACCGATACGTTAGGCAGATATTAAATATATGTCAAGGGGTTATTGAAAAAAAAACAATTTTTTTGTTTTTAGTGCTACTATTGGTATATGGGTTGTGAATGATTTTTGCAGGTCAGCAAAGTTCCTGGAGCCGGCGAGGGGAGTTGAACCCCTGGCCTGCTGATTACGAATCAGCTGCTCTACCACTGAGCTACGCCGGCTTATTTATGATCCCAGGCTTTCTGGCTGGTTAGTTCCCGAAAAAAAACATCCCCTTTTGCCCAACTTCAATCCACCCTGGACTTGAACAGAATGGAACATTTTTCTACAGGAACTAATTAATAAATAAAAATAAATTTAAATTGAATCTTGCTATTGCGTAAAAGATTCTTGAACGATAAGGTTATTTTTTTTAAAAGGCAGCACAAAAAAGTCACACAGAATAATCAAGGAACACTAAATTGTTTAATCTATGAAATCAAGTACAAAAAAAAACAGGAAAAGCTTGCCAGACATATGTTGCACCATGAAGAACTATATTCGATAAAAGATATTGCCCGTAAAGTCAACTCCTCCCAGGGGACTATTACATGCTCCGGGGTTTCAGGTGCGGAAGCAGCCTATTTGTGCGCCAGGCTCCTTGAGACTGGGCAGGACGGGGCCATTGGAAAAAAAATTGTGTTTGTCCTTGAAGATGAAAAAAGGGCAGATACCTTTATGGACGATCTTGCTTATTTTTCGCCCCATGAAGAGCCGATGTATTATCCAATGCTTGATACTTTTTCTGACAGGTTCCTGTCCCACAGGGACGAAGCAGAAACAGCCCGGATTACCACGCTTTACAGTCTGTCTGCCGGTGAATGTCATGGCCCTGTTGTGGTGACGGCTGGCGCGCTCCTGCAAAAAACCATCCCCAAAAAAACATTGTCCCAGTTTGCCGAACTTTTAGTCACAAGCGAAGATGTAGACAGGGAACTGCTTATCCAGAAGCTTGCAGCCGCAGGTTATGAGAGGACATTGATTGTCGAGGAGCCGGGGAGCTACTGTGTGAGGGGGGGGATCCTTGATATTTTTTCACCCCAGTACCCTGACCCGATACGGATTGAGCAATATGGCGATACAATCGATTCCATGCGGTTTTTTTCTGCTGCTACCCAGAGGAAGCTTGGAGATATTTTTGAGGCGGTTATTATTCCGGCCCGTGAAAACATTCTTTCAGCAGATGGCCTTGAAAGTAATAATACAAACAGTCTGGACAGGGTGCTTCACCGGATCAGGGAAAGGGCCGCAAACCAGGGACTGCCCGTAACAAAGACCAGGGCAATAGTAGATGCTGTAAAAGCTGGTGAAAAGCCAGGGGGGATGACCGACCTTGTATATTTTTATTATGACACGCCTGGTTCATTTTTTGATTATATCCCAGGGGACTGGCTTTTTGTAATTATTGAACAGCCGTCCTTTGAAAAAGTTTTTGATCTGGCCCTGGAAAAGGGAATAGAGGCATTTAAAAAAGACGAACAGGCAACAAGGCTGTGCGCCGGGCCGGACAAGACCAGCCTTGGTAAGGATCAGGCCCTGTCGCTCCTTGAATCAAAAAGGATACTGAATGTCGGTTTGATAAATACTGCATCCCCACCTGATTCGAATGGGGATGGTGGCGACACTGAGGTACGTTTTTCTGTCAATAGTAATACTGATTTGAGTGCTGCGGTTCTTGCCGGGCGGGGAAAAGAGAGGATGCTCGCCCCCCTTGCAGACTGGGCAAAAAGTAAGCATGAGCAGGGGCATGATGTTGTGTTTGTCTGTGGTACAAAGGCGATGGCAGAGCGTTTAGAGTCGCTTCTCAGGCCCTATGGGATATATCCAAGGCCCTGCCAGGGGTTCCCGGAAATGCCAAAATCTACAGGCACTGTTTTCATCAGTCTCGGCAAGGTTTCAGGGGGATTTGACTGGCCGGGTGAATCCATATCAGTAATTATTGAAGATGAGATTTTCGGCAAAAAACAGCGCAGGAAAAAACAATCCCGAAAAGCAGACCTTTCAAAGCTCATGGGCCTTGATGAAATTGACGGGGGCGATATTGTCGTCCACGCTGAACACGGCCTTGGGCGTTACTTTGGACTGGTCAAGCTGACTCTCGAAGGGACAACAAACGATTTTCTTTTAATAATCTACAGGGATGATGACAGGCTGTACCTGCCCGTTGACCGCATGGGGCAGATAAGTAAATACATCGGGATAGACGGCGTTGACCCGGCACTTGACAAGATGGGCGGCAAGGCCTGGAACAAGGTCAAGTCAAAGATTAAAAAATCAGCAGAGCTAATAGCCGGTGAGCTGTTAAAGCTGTATGCAGAACGAAAAGTCCGCAAGGGGCATGCCTTCAGCAGGGTCGATGCTTCTTTTAAGGATTTTGAGGCGGCTTTTCCCTTTGAGGAGACAGAGGATCAGCTCAGGGCCATTGAAGATGTGCTGGCAGACATGGAATCAGAGATTCCCATGGACAGGCTTGTGTGTGGCGATGTGGGCTACGGCAAGACAGAGGTCGCCCTGAGAGCCGCATATATGGCGGTTCAGGACGGCAAGCAGTCTGCCATACTGGTTCCCACAACGGTTCTTTCGGAGCAGCACCTGGATACCTTTTCAGTCAGGTTCAAGGACTATCCCATAAACATAGCAGGCTTGAGCCGTTTCCGCTCAGCAGCCGAGCAAAAGCGCATAATAAAAGACCTGGCAGAGGGGAAGATCGACATTGTCATAGGAACCCACAGGCTCCTGTCAAAGGACGTTGCCTTTAAGGATCTTGGCCTGCTCATAGTTGATGAGGAGCAAAGGTTCGGGGTCAAGCACAAGGAGAAACTCAAGGGGCTGAAAAGTTCCGTGGATGCCCTTGCCCTGACAGCAACTCCAATCCCCAGAACACTGCACATGTCCCTCACAAGCGTCAGGGACATCAGCGTGATTGCCACCCCGCCAGAGGCAAGGCAGGCCATCAAGACCTATATCTGCGAATTTGATGAATCCATAATAGCAAGTGCAATACAAAAAGAGCTGGATCGTGGAGGGCAGATATTTTTTGTTCATAACAGGATTCACAACATCGACGAGATAGCACTGCGTATCCAGAAACTCGTTCCTGGCCTGAGGGTTGGAATCGCCCATGGCCGCCTTGATGAGCGTGCGCTTGAAAAGGTCATGGTGAAGTTTGTAAACAGGCAGATCGACATGCTGGTCTGCACCTCAATTATTGAATCTGGCCTTGATATCCCGGCTGCCAACACAATTCTGGTCAACCGTGTGGACATGTTTGGCCTTGCTCAGCTTTACCAGCTGAGGGGACGCGTGGGACGGGCGGGTGAACAGGCCTATGCCTATCTCATCGTCAACAATGAGGAGGCCCTCTCCAGGGATGCCCAGAAAAGGCTCAAGGTGCTGATGGAGCATACTGATCTTGGTGCCGGCTTCCAGATCGCCATGAGCGACCTGAAAATCAGGGGAGGCGGGTCAATGCTTGGAGCGTCTCAGTCCGGGCATGTTGCCGCAGTCGGTTATGACATGTTCCTCAAGCTTCTGGAGGAGGCTGTCAGCGACATCAAGGGTGAAGAATTCAAGGAAGAGCTTGACCCGGAAGTTAATGTATCATTGTCGTGCTTTGTGCCGGAGGACTATGTGCCGGAGATTGACCAGCGATTATCTATCTACAGGCGGCTGTCGAAATTTTCTGAGCTTTGGGAAATACAGGATTTTAAGCAGGAACTCAAGGACAGGTTCGGCCCACCGCCGGAAGAGGCCAGGAATCTTCTTTTTAAAATTCTTTTAAAAGTGTTTGCTAAAAATCTTGGAATAAAGAGGGTCGACATACCGGAAGGGATGCTTGTTCTCCATTTTTCGAGTACCCATATGGAGCATGCAAAGGAAATTACTGAATTTATTTCAGAAAATCCGGAAAGGCTTAAAACCACGCCAGATGGTGCAGTAAAGGTCAAACTATCGGGTCAGACGGTGCATAGCCAACTATTGCAGGCCAAAAATATCTTGAAAGAAATAATTCAACGTGTTAAACAATAATATTATTATTTTTAATAATATTGAGTAGCAGGTTGAGGATATATTATAAATTTTGACGTATTTAAAACATGAGAGTTTAATTGCTGGTTGCATGACTTAAAGGTTGCATATTTATTAAACAAAACAGCCAGCCACGATAATTTGCTATTTTTTGCAAAGACAAAAGGGATAACAGGCGTTAAAAACATGCCTCGCAAATATATTAGTTTTATAATAATCGGACTGTTGGTTTTATTTTTTTCAGCCTGCGAAGACTCAAAGCCGGTCATGGAAAGCCAGCACCTTATCCGTGTGGGTGAAAGCGTTGTGACAGTTGATGCTTTTATGCGCACCCTTGAGATGGCGAAAACTGCCTATCCCCATAATCTGATGCAGAACCATGAAGCATACAGGGCTGTGCAGATGCGCCTTCTAAAACAGATGACCGAAGAGTTGATCATAATTGAACGTGCAAAGGAAATTGGAATAACGGTTACAGAAAAGGATCTGGAAACAAAGATTGCTCAAATCAAAGGGGATTACCCGGATGATGAGTTTGAGCAGGCCCTGCTTGAATATGCTGTTTCCTATAAGTCATGGAAAAAAGGTCTGAGAACCAGGATGATAATGGACAAGGTAATAGATGCAGAGCTAAAGGACGGGATAAAAATTACCCCGGAAGATATTGCCACACATTATAAAAAACATTACAATTCAAATGATAAAGCAGGTGCAGATCCTTTGCTTGCGGAAAAAAGCAGCCAGAAAAAAAATTCAGAGTTAGACAGGGAAATAATAACAAATATCAAAAGTAAAAAAGCAGAAGATGCCTATGTTAAATGGATCGAGGATCTGCGAAGAAAACATGTAATAAATATAAACAGAACCCTGTGGGAAGAAATGACAGGGTAAACTCATAGCAGGACATACTGTATAAACTAAGCACAGGCTTGGATGTTACTATTAAGTTTATTTAGGAGTATAACAAGATGGGAAGAAATATTTCGCGCGTCCTTATATTAACACTGGCAGCATCAACCTTTTTTTTCGGAGTTGCAGCGGCTGATGTCGTGGAAAGGATTGTTGCGATAGTCGGTGATGAAATAATAACCCTGGGCGAGCTGGACGAAGCAGTAAAACCATATGTCCCACAAATTAAAGAAGCGAATTATTCGCCTGAAAAAGAAAAAAAAGTTCTGTTTAAAATGCGGGAAGATGTGCTTAACAATCTGATTGATGGAAAGCTTAGGGATATAGAGGTTGAGCGGTATGAAATCACCGTGACTGAGGAAGAGATAGACAACAACATAGAAAGGTTCAAGGAAAACAGGTCGGCAACTCAGGAGCAGCTTGTAGCTGGTTTGAAGGAACAGGGAATGACGCTTGAGGATTTTCGTGAGACTACCAAAGATCGTATTCTCATGGGAAGACTGATAAACCGGGAAGTGAATTCCAAGATTGTAATTGTTGAAGAAGACATCAAGGCGTACTATGATGAGCATGCGAGCAAGTATGCAAAAGTAGAACTATATACCATGGCCCTTCTTTCGGTACAGAGGGCCGCCGGAACCCCTGAAGATGCAAACATTGCAGAGCAGATGGAAAAAGTCAGGGCAGAACTCAAAGCCGGAAAATCAATACCAGATGCAGTAGATGAGTTGAAAGCCGCACAATACGGCGCAGGAGTAAACAGAATAGGCCCGATGAACTATGAGGATCTGGCAGATTCCATTAAAGAAGCTCTCAAGGGTCTGGGTGAGGGCGACATTACACCAGCGCTTGGCTCTGGAGATCGGCTGCAAGTTTTTCAAATAATAAAAATAGATGTAACTGAAGGCAAGGAACTTGATGAAGTACGTAACGAGATTGATGGCGTACTTTATGATAAAATTGTAAAAGAAAAATTTAAGGAATGGCTGACTGGCTTGAGAAAAAAGATACACATCAAAATTATAAAGTAAAAATTTATGGAAAATAATACTGACAATTTGTCCTTTGGCCGTTATCTTAGAGCGGCGAGAAAGGAAAAGAAAACCAGCATTGAATGGGTATCCAAAGAAACGCGGATAGCCCGTGATGTTTTGCAGAAAATCGAAGCAGAGGATCATGACCAGCTCCCGCAGGAAGTCTTTGCCAGGGGGTTTATCAGGGCGTATGCCAAGGCTGTTGGTGCTGATATGGGTGATGCTCTCAAGCGTTATGAGGTTAGCCTTGAGTTCCATAGAAGAACAACAAGGTCTGAGGCTGATCTGATACAGTTGAGCAAGAAATTCTGGCCAAGAATCCTTATGTCGCTGGCTGCGCTTGTGTCCATGGTTGCTTTAATGATTTTTTCGAGCAGCATTCTTCAAAACAACATGGGGCATGGAGAACCCGCTGGTGCGGGCGATAAGCATGCGGTTGAGTCAGTACCCCATGAATCCCCGGCCCATGGAGTTGAGGGAGCCTCCGGGGGAAGCAGTAATCACACAGATAAAGACAGCCAGGAAGCTGATGCAGAGACATCGTCCTCTGGCGGAGATGCAGCAATAACAGGTGATGTGCTTGAGGAAAAACCACCTGCCAGTCCGGGAATTGATGAGCAGTCCGGGATTGACGGTGCAGGGGATGTACGTGAAGCCGCCACTGACACGGTTGCGCAGGATAATAAGGATATTTACGAGCTTTATTTTTTGGCGAAGGAAGAGACCTGGCTCAAGGTCATTGCTGATGAGCAGGAGCCAAAGGAGTATCTTTTAAAGCCAGGCTATGAGTTAATGATAAAGGCAAATACGAGTTATAATATTTTGATTGGAAATGCCGGCGGAGTTGCGATGAAGCTTAACGGCAAACCAGTTGATGTCCCTGGCCGAAGCGGGCAGGCAGTTAATATGGAACTGCCATAGATACCTCCGGCAAAAAAAACTGCGGCCTGGCCCTGGCCGGGAATCGAAATTTTTAGCCCTGGACGCAAAGCAGTTTTTTGCTTATTTCATAACCAGACCCTGGGTATAAACTAAGCAAAAGGCTTCATTGTTACTATTTAGGTTTATTGGCAGCATTGTGCAAGAAAATGTCTTTACAGTCAATCTTAGGCATTGAAAAAAAATTACAATCCTCAAGTTACAATTGACTGTGCCTGCGGTTATTATTTCCTTTTGCATCAAATTTTAAATAATTTCTTTTGTTTTTTAAATGAACAATTGAACGAGTTTTTTGTTTATTTCACAATCAGACCTTCGTTATAAAATAGGGGTTTGGCTTCGTTAAAACATTTAAGTTTATTTGGAGCTTTTTTGCTTATTTCATAACCAGACCACCTGGATAAACTAAGCAAAAGGCTTTGATGTTAATATTAAGTTTTTAGGCGGTTGTTATGGAACGAGATCATGTTAAGGTGCTTGCCGACAGTATGAAAAGGCTTATGAGGCGGGGTGGTATAACCCATCTCAGGAAAATGGTAAACAATGCACACGCATCTGATTTGGCTTCGGTCTTCAGATCAATGTCCTTTTCCAGCCAGAAAAAGCTTCTGGATCTTGTTGAAGATATTGACGGTAAAAGCGCACTCTTCGCAGAACTCGACACAGATATCCTCAATGCCCTTGTTGAAGGCATGGAGGTTGATGATGTAGCAACCATCCTTGAAAAAATGCCTGCTGATGATGCAGCCGATTTGATTGGTAAACTTCCAGAAAAAAAATCAGCCGCCCTTTTAAAGGCCATTAACTGGGAAGGGTCGGAGGATGTAGAGGGCCTTTTAAAGTACAAGGACGACACTGCCGGTGGTATCATGGTTACCGACTTTATCTCATTAAAGGAGGAAACCACTGCAAAGGAAGCTATCGCATCCCTGCAAAATGAGCATATGGACGTTGAGATGCCGTTTTATCTCTACGTTGTCGATGACTACGGCAAACTTGTGGGTGTCTGTTCCCTTAGACAGCTTGTAACCGTGCCTCCGGCGACACCGCTGCGCTCTTTCATGGCCACCGATGTGTTTAAGGTCAAGACATATACTGACCAGGAAAAGGTTGCAAAAATCGTTTCAAATTACGACATACTTGCAGTCCCGGTTGTTGACGATGAAAACGTCATGGCTGGAATTGTTACCGTTGATGATGTAATCGACATTATACGGGCAGAGGCCACCGAGGATATTCTCAAGATGGCTGGTGCTGGTGAGGAATTTGTCGAAACCAAGTCAGTAATAAAAAGTACCAAGATCCGGCTCCCATGGCTTTTTGCAAGTTGTCTGGGTGGTATCATGGCTTTTTTTATAATAGGCCGTTTTGAGGAAACACTCCAGCAGGTCACCAGCCTTGCTGCTTTTATCCCTGTAATCATGGGGATGGGGGGTAACATCGGTACTCAGTCATCAACCATTGTAGTACGCGGTCTTGCCACTGGTCGGCTGCAAATTGATGACCTGTGGAACGTGGTATTAAAGGAGCTTGCAATCGGGCTGATACTCGGCTTTGTCTACGGAGCTCTTATCGGAATCGTGGCGCAGTTTAACTATTCTACACCCGCACTTGCATTTGCCGTTGGACTTGCTGTAATCTCTTCCATGTCGGTTGCAGCCCTTGTCGGCTCTATGGTTCCCATGTTTTTCGGCAGGATAGGTGTTGACCCGGCAGTTGCCACCGGCCCTTTTGTGACTACTGCTATTGATATAATAAGTGTTTTTGTTTACTTCATGCTTGCCACAGTTTTTCTTGGACTTTAAAAGATGTCAGAGTTTTCATCACAATCAATAATGCTTCGCAAGTTCGACCACGGCGACTACGACATTATATTAAAGCTGATAACCAGAGACAACGGCAAGGTTTCAGCCATTGCCAAGTCTGCGAAAAAAAGCGTTAAAAGATTTGCCGGCACAATGGAACTTTTTTCTCTTATTGATGCTGTCTACACCAGCGGGAAAAAAAAGGGACTTTTGATACTGAAGGAAGCTTCCCTTATTCGGCCATTTATCGGGATCAGGGGGCATGTTGAAAAGACTGCCTATGCCAGTTACTGGGCAGAGCTTGTTAACCAGTGGGTTGAAGAAGGTTCTGTCCAGGAGGAAATTTTTGATCTTTTGCACCATTCCCTTGCAGAGCTTGAGGATGGTGACGGCCCAATCGAGACCTTGAGCATAATTTTTCAGATCCGATTCATGTCACAGTCCGGGTTTATGCCAAACCTCATTACCTGCGGGATTTGCGGCAAACCCATGGAATCGGTTGAAGAGAATCGAATGCTTTTTGATATTTCCAAAGGCTCCCTTGTTTGCAGGGAATGCAGGCCACAGGCCAGGGGCAACAGGTTTCTTTCCAAGGGGACGGTTAAGCTGCTGTTGTGGATCGAGTCAAAGGATCTCCCGGCAGCAATGCGGATACGTCTTTCTGAAACTGCGCAAAAAGAGGGGCTGGCATTTCTGGAAAGCTTTGTTCCATACTATCTGGGACGAAATTTGAAAACACTTAACTTCCTTAAAACAATACGGGGATCAATCGGGAGGTAGGGTTATGACCGTAGTGGACATTACGGCAGTTCTTGAAAAAGGCGATATTAAATGCTCGGTTCCAATGCGGGTCGATATGGGCGGAACCCTTGATATCAGCATCTTCAATCTTCCTTTACGTTCAATCGGGCCAAAAACCTTTAACCTGGCCGTTGACATGCGCACCAATGTCACGCTTTCAAAATTTAAGGCTGGTTTTATAAAAATTTCATCAAGGGGCTTTAAATCCGCAACCTTTAAAACCGCAAACTTTCCCCTTGATCATTCATTTGGTCTTTTTTTTGCAGTGGCCTCATACTTTGGAGCAGATGGTGTACAGATTCACATAGACTCGTCATCCCCGCCCAAAAGCGGGCTGGGCGGTTCCTCGGCAGCAGCGGTGGCTCTTGTGGGGGCGTTTTCAAAGGCCCATGAACAAATGGGACAAAAAGCACTTTCCAGAAAAGCAATTGTAAATATTGCACATGCAGCAGAACAAAGCGTTGCTGGTGTGCCTTGCGGTTTGCAGGATCAACTGGGCGCAGCCTTTGGCGGTGTTAACCAGTGGACGTGGACTGGCTACACCCAGGGGCAGGAATACAGTCGCAGGCTTCTTCTGAAAAAAAATAAGAAAAAAGACCTTGATAAATGTCTCCTCTTCGCATATTGCGGAATCCAGCACGAGTCTGCTGATGTGAATGGATTTTGGGTGAAAAAGTTCAAAACAGGCAAAATGCGTGATAAATGGGTCAGGATTTCCGACCTTACCAGTGAATTTGCCGGCTGTCTGGCATCCTGGGATATGGAGGGTGCAGCAAGGGCCATGAACGCAGAGACCGACATCCGAAGAAAAATGACACCCGGAGTGCTGGTCGGCCCTGGAAAAGACCTGGTAAATGCAGCAAAAAAACTTAGCTGCGGTGCAAGGTTTACCGGAGCAGGCGGTGGTGGCTGTATCTGGGCGATAGGTAACGGGGATAACATTGAAACCCTGAAACCCAAATGGGCCGACATCCTTAATAAAAGCAAAGGAGCCTGCCTGCTGGATATGACTACTGACTGGGATGGGCTTATTTAAGAATTGTAATTAACGGAATCTGGTACCCAGAAGTCAACGATAAAAGTAGAAAAAATTGAAATAAAAAAAGTTTAACAGAGGTAAAAATGAAATTTCAAGACATAATTCTAACCTTGCAAAACTATTGGGCAAACAACGGCTGTGTTCTTATCCAGTCCTACGATATTGAGGTGGGAGCCGGGACGTTTCATCCAGGGACGCTGTTAAAGGCGCTTGGGCCGGAGCCGTGGAACACTGCCTATGTTCAGCCGTCGAGAAGGCCGGCAGACGGGCGTTACGGAGAAAATCCCAACCGGTTGCAGCATTATTATCAGTATCAGGTGATACTCAAGCCGTCGCCCCTCAATGTGCAGCAGTTGTACCTTGACAGCCTTAGTGCACTGGGGGTTGATCCACTGGCCCATGATATTAGGTTTGTGGAAGATGACTGGGAATCCCCGACACTGGGCGCATCGGGACTTGGCTGGGAGGTCTGGCTGGACGGCATGGAAGTAACACAGTTTACTTATTTTCAGCAGGCAGGAAGCATTGAGGTTCACCCTGTTTCCGTTGAACTGACCTACGGCCTGGAAAGAATAGCCATGTATTTACAGGGCGTGGACAGGGTTTACGACCTTATGTGGAACGACACAATAACCTATGGTGATGTTTTTCTACAGCAGGAAAAGGAGCAGTCAACATACAATTTTGAGAAGGCAGATATTGAAATGCTCTTCGACCTTTTCGCCAGATACGAGGCTGAGTCCCATCGGATAATAGCAGACGGACTTGTGCTGCCGGCTTATGAGTTCTGCCTCAAGTGTTCACACACCTTCAACCTCCTGGATGCAAGGGGTGCGATAAGCGTAACCGAAAGAACCGGCTACATCGGCAGGATCAGAAAAATGGCGAGAGCATGTTCAGAGACCTACCTGAAACAGCGGGAAGAAATGGGATTCCCATTATTAAAGAAGTAGCCAGAATTCGAGATGCGTATTGTGGATTTATAAGCAGATGTGTCAGAGTTTGACAAAAAATTAAAAAAGCAAAGCTTATTTATCAAGAATATTAAGCATGAAAAAAAGTTTGCTAGGAGTTAAAATGAAAACCCTTCTATTAGAGGTAGGAGCAGAAGAAATACCCACAGGATATATTGAGCCTGCACTTGATGCGCTTTCTGCAAAATTATTGGAAAAGCTTGACGGACTTCGTATAGCTCATGGGGCTGCAAAGGTTTTTGGAACCCCCAGGAGGCTTGCAGTAATGGTGGAAGCGGTGGCTGACAAGCAGGAGCCATTGACTTCTGAGGTGACCGGCCCACCGGAAAAGGTCGCATTTGATGGTGACGGCAATCCAACAGTGGCGGCAGTCAAGTTTGCGGAAAAAAATAAAATTGATGTGAAAGACCTTAATATAAAGGAAACCAAAAAGGGGCGTTACCTCTGTGCCACGGTTTCTGATCAGGGTAGACCTGCAATAGACCTTCTGGAAAAAGTTTTTCCAGAAGTAATTAAAGCGATTCCATTTCCAAAAACCATGAAGTGGGCTGACCTGAAAATGCATTTTGCAAGGCCCGTGCATTCCCTTCTTGCAATGCTTGGCGAGGATGTTGTGCCTTTTACGCTCTGGAACATAGAAAGCGGACAGAGCACATGGGGCCACTCTTTCACACACCCAAAGCAGTACAGGCTGAGTTCACCGGATGAGTATGTAAAGACATTAAAGGATGCAGGTGTTGTTCCAGGAGTTGACGAGCGCAGGGATATTATAAGGCTGCGGGTTGAAAAACTGGCCGTGGAAATGGGCGGAAGTCTTCTGGCTGATGACGAGTTGATAGGAATAAATGCAAATCTGGTCGAAAATCCTTTGCCGTCGGCTGGTAAGTTTGAAGATAAGTACCTGGAAGTACCCAAGGAAGTACTTGTAACTGCCATGCGGGAGCACCAGAAATATTTTTCCGTTGTGGATGATTCTGAAAACCTGCTTCCATATTTTATAGCGGTCAACAACACGGCAGTAAAGGATATGGATCTTGTGACAGCAGGGCATGAGCGTGTGTTGAGGGCCAGACTCGATGATGCAAGATTTTTCTACATGGCTGACCTTGAAGACTCTATGGAGGACTGGACCCAAAGGCTGAAAAATGTACTTTTTCAGGCCAGACTCGGTTCAATTTTCGAAAAAGCAGAAAGGGTTGCAAAGCTTGCTGAATTCATAGCACAGGAGATTGGAGCAGATGGGGATGAAATGCAAAGGATTGTCCGTGCAGGGCAGCTTTTCAAGGCAGACCTTGAAAGTCAGGTTGTGTGCGAGTTCCCGAAACTACAGGGTGTAATGGGACGGATTTATGCTCTAAAGGCTGGTGAGGACGCAGAGGTGGCAGCAGCGATTGAAGAGCATTACAGGCCGCTTTACTCTGGCGGAACCCTCCCGGAAACCCGGACTGGCGCGGTTTTAAGTGTTGCAGAAAAGATTGACTCCATATGCGGATGCTTCAGCGTCGGGCTTATCCCGACTGGTGCATCAGACCCCTATGCATTAAGGCGGCAGGGAATAGGGCTGGCCCTTATCATGCTTGATAAGCAGTTTGGCTTTTCCCTTAATAAAGCAATCGCAAAGAGCCTGGAACTCCTCAAGGACAAGGCAACCGCTGATATGGCGGAGACTGCATCAAAGGCAATCGGCTTTATACAGGGCCGCATTGAACATATACTTATTGAGGAAGGTTTTTCAAAGGATGTTGTGGCAAGCATAGCTGCGGTGAGTGTGGATAATGCGCCTGATGTGTGGAACCGTACCTGGGCATTGGAAAACATGAAAAGCAAACCAGATTTTGAACCCCTGGCTGCTGCCTTTAAGCGTGTGGTAAACATTATCAGAAAGTCTGCTAAAAACGAAGACATTGACGGTTTAGGGCTGGCAGATGAAGGGTTGTTTGAGCAGGGTGAAGAAAAAGAACTTGTTGCTGCCCTGCGTAACGTGAAAACAGGCGTTGACAATGACCTTGAAAATGGCAGCTATGACGATGCATTGCTCAAGATAGCCTCCCTGCGTGGGGCTGTGGATGCTTTTTTTGATAATGTGCTTGTGATGGCAGAGGATGAAAAAGTAAAAAGAAACAGGCTTGCAATTTTAAAGGAGATCTGGGGGCTTTTTGCCGAGTTTGCAGATTTTTCCAGAATTTCAACCTGATGACAGGTTTTTTGGTTTTTGATAGCGGTTCTTAAAAAGTATGTTCAATGATGGTCAGGCAATTATAGTTTTGAGCCGCAGAATTTGCAGTGTTGTGCGTCATAGTCGTGGCCTTCGGAGGCGCAGTGGGAGCAGGCCTGTGTAGAGACTTGCTTTTTTCCTGCCTCAATCATTTCTGCTGTAACGATGCCCGTTGGAACCGCTATTATGGCGTATCCAAAGATCATGATGATTGCGGCTATGAACTGCCCCATGCTTGTGTTCGGGGAAATGTCGCCATATCCAACGGTTGTAAGGGTTACGATTGCCCAGTAGATGCTGCGGGGGATGCTTGTGAACCCGTTTTCCGCACCTTCCACCAGGTACATGACAGACCCGAAAACCACCACGAGTGTCAGTACTGTGAAGACGAAAACAGTGATTTTTGTTCTGCTGGTTTTAAGGGCTGCAATGAGCAGTTTTGCTTCGCTGACGTATTGAACCAGCTTCAGCACCCTGAAAATCCTGAGTACCCGCAGGATTCGAATTATCATGAAGTATCGGCCAGCCGGGAACATAAGGCTGAGGTATGTGGGCAGGATGGCGAGGAAGTCGATGATCCCGAAAAAGCTTTTCATGTATAGAAATGGGTTGCCAATGCTGTAAATCCTGAGAAGATACTCAATGCTGAAAAGGATGGTGAAAAACCATTCTGCTGCATAGAGCCAGTTGCCCCAGGTTTCCCGTATGGAAGCCACGCTGTCGAGCATTACAACCCCGACGCTCATGACAATACTGACAATCAGGACAAGGTCAAAGGCTCTTCCATGGGCAGTATCTGCTTCAAAAATGACTTCGTGGATTTTTTTTTGAAATTTTGAAAGCTTTTTTTTGTTTTCCGGCATCAGATTCAAACATCTCCTTTTTATAAATATATACTATTATTTTTAAAATTGCTACCATGATTATTTGAACCCCTTATAATACAGCATGGTGGGGCAAAAAATCCCCAGTCAGCTTAACTGTTTGGGCATCATTATTTATTATACTCTAAAAAAACATGCGATTTTTGGATAAATAATGCTTGATAGGAGCGTATAGTTATGGTAGCAAATTTATTTAACGTAAACTTAGTAAAACTATAAGGAAATGAACTCAATGGACGAACAAAAAGGATTGCCGACGTTACTTAAGATTGGAATCGGATTGCTGATCGTCGGAGTGTTCTGCTTTGCCACATATTCTGCTCCGACTCCGGAGACGCCATATCGTGTGGCTTATTCAACAGTGACTGGTACAGCAACATTTGACCACAAGCTGCACGCCTCTGACGCTGGCATCGGCCTTTCATGTCTCGATTGCCATCATACAATGGAAGACGAAGAGGAAGTTCCTGAAGCATGCGGCGAATGTCACCTCAAGGGTGAAGGCTCAGAGGATATGATTAAGCGTGCTGATGCCCTCCATACCCAGTGCATAGGATGTCATAAAGAATTTGATGTCAAGCCGGTTGATTGCAATGAATGCCATGTTAAGGTTCAATAGTGACCTTAATCAATATGGATAAATCTGCTTTATTATAAAAGGTACAAACATGATTAAAAGACCCTTTTTTGTTTTTAAAAAGCCAACTCTCGTATACGAGGACATGAACCAGGGTAATTATATCCCGGTTGTGCTGCCTGCTCCTGACAATGTCACGGTTTACGTCAAAGAAAAACTTGTGGGCATAGCCTCGGAAGGAACCAAACCAGGCGATACTGTCATGGAAGGTGACAAGCTCACAATCTCCCAGGAATCTTCCATTTACGCTACATCCCCGGTTTCCGGTGAGGTAAAAACAGTTTCTGCCTTTCCCGGTGATTTTGGTGACGACTGGACAGCAATAACCATCACGCCAACTGCTGCCGAAGCAGAAGAAGATGTGGCTCCTGAGGCTCCTGCCAAAAAAGAAGAAGCAGCCGAAGCTGAAGAAGCAGCAGAAGAAGCCCCGGAAGAGGAAGCTCCTCAAGGCCCGGACCTGGCTCATCTTGTAGAATTTCTTGCAAACGTTCCTGGCGCACCTGACTTTTCCGTATTTCAAAATCCGGAAAAACCAGTTGACACCCTGATTATTACAGGAGCTGATGAGGATCTTCTTTGCATGACCCGCCAGTATGTTGCAAACTCAGAGGTGGACAACGTCAGGGCTGGAATCAAAATTCTAAAACAGGCAACAGGAATCGAAAAAGCGATCCTTACCCTGTTAAGGGACGCTGGTCAAAATTATGAAAGCGTTGGCGCAGAGCTTGCCGGTGTTGGAATGGAGTATCCAACCGCCAGTCCATATCTGGTTGTAAACGACTATCTCGGCAGGGCGCTACTTTCGGACAAGCCCTTTGAGGACTCTGGAATCACCTTCATGAGCATTGAGGCGGTCGCTGCAATTGGCAAAGCCATTACAGAGGGCAAAATTCCAACCAGAAAAATTGTCACCGTTATTGATAAAAACGGTAAAAAAACCCTGGTGGATGTTGTTCTGGGGACACCGATTTCCGATGTTTTTGCAGCTTTGAGAATAACCGCAGGTGAGCGGGACAGGATCATAAACGGCGGCCCAATGACCGGAACCGCACTGTTTTCACTTGATATGCCTGTAACTTCATCAATAGATGCCCTGATGGTTCAGGACAGCAGCAACATTCCAGTCGTGTCAGATTACCCCTGCATAGACTGCGGGGACTGTTGCAGGGTCTGCCCCTCCAAGATTCAGGTCAACATGCTTGCAAGGGTGCTTGAATCAGGAGATTTTGAACTTGCAGCCGATGAATACGATCTTTATTCATGCATTGATTGCGGTTTGTGCGGGTTTGTCTGCACAACACAAATGCCGGTTTTCCAATATATAAAACTTGCGAAATACGAACTCGCCAGGCTTGAAGCTGAAGCAGCAGATGCTGATTCAGCCGATGAAGACGCAGAGGCTGTGGCAGAAGAAAATGAGGCAAAAAAATAATGAGTAACAATCCCAAATTCATAGTGTCCCACGCTCCCTTTGTCCATTATGGGAGCAGCCTGCAGAACAAGACCTATCACACAATTTTTGCAGCACTGCCTGCTGTTATTGTCGGCTTGTTGATGTGGGGCGTGCCAGCTATGGCTGTTATCGCTCTGTCCGTAGGCTGTTCAATCATCTGGGAGTACATCATGAACCTTATTCTCAAACGGCCCCAGACCGTTGACGATGGAAACGCTGCACTGGTAGGGCTTTTGTTTGCAATGCTCCTGCCGGCTACGGTTCCGTGGTGGCTCGTGGTTTTAGGTTCTGCAATTGCCATTATCATAGGCAAGATGATCTTCGGTGGAATAGGCGGCAATCCTTTCAGCCCGCCCCTTCTCGCAATCGCCATAATCATGGTTTCATGGCCGCATTATCTTGACTTCAACGTTGCCCTTACAGGCTATGATTTTGATTTCAGTATGGTATACCCGCTTACAGCAGCAAGAAGCCTCGGTTCAACAGGTGCAGAAGCATGGAGCACCCTTGATCTTCTCCTTGGCAAACAGTCCGGCGGCATTGGCTCTACCTTTAGCCTTGGGCTTATCCTGGGCGGTGTTTATCTTATACTCAGGGGCTTTATCCGCTGGGAAATCGCCTTGTCATTTATTGGCGGAGTCGCCATTACAGCCTTGATGTTCAACATGGCTGACCCGGTTAGATTTGCCGGCCCGGTATTCCACGTTCTTACCGGTTATACCCTTATCGGAGCATTTTTTCTTGCAACCGATGATGCATCCTCGCCAGTCAGTTTTCTACCCATGATTTTATACGGAATAGGTGGTGGTTTTTTAACCGTTTTAATAAGGAACATCGGCACGTACTATGATGGTGTGGTTTTTGCCATCATACTCATGAACACTGCAAGTCCGCTGTTCGGCAAGATCAAGCCTAAAGCATTTGGAAGGGTTGAATAAAAATGAAAGAAAAAATAATGATGGTAGTGGTTCTCACCATGCTCAGTTGTTTATCTGGCGGTGTGCTGGCCTCATTGGAAAAAAACCTTAAGCCCAATATCGAAAATAACAAGCTTAAGTTTGTTGTCGGCCCGGCAATTAAGGATCTTCTGACCGGGACATCCAACGACCCAGTGACTGACAGGTTTAAACTCACAATTGACGAGAAAGAGACCAACTTCTTTGTCGGTAAAGTTGATGGTGTTCCGTCCATGGTGGCCTTTGAGTTGATTGGCAAGGGATATGGCGGAAATGTTGGCGTACTTGTGGGCGTGAATGTTAAGGAAAAAACAATCAAGGGCGTTCGTGTTACAACCCACCAGGAAACCCCCGGACTTGGCGCAAACGCAAAGGATGATCCGTCATTTTCTGCCCAGTTCGCAGGGCTTGAACTTGATAAGCCGGTAAAGGTAATCCCTGATGGCGGCGGTATCTCTGCAATAAGCGGTGCAACCATAACTTCACGCGGAGTTTGTACTGCGGTTTCCATGGGGCTTGAAACATACAAGCAGGTGGAAGCAGATATACAGAAAAAACTACAGGAATTTGAATAGATCTTTGATAAACAAAAACAAAGATAAAACTAAGCAAATAGCTTCGTTAAAAATTTTAAGTTTATTAGGAGTTTAATTATGGCCAAATCGTTAGCTCAAGAATTCACAAAGGGACTGTGGGAAGAGATTCCCCCATTTAGACTGGTTCTCGGTCTCTGCCCTGTTCTCGGAGTTACAACCTCCATGAAAAACGGTATAGGCATGGGCCTGGCGACCACCTTTGTGTTGATTTGCTCGAATATTCTTGTTTCACTTCTCAAGGGAATTATTCCAACAAAGGTCAGGATTGCATGTTTTATCATCATAATTGCAACTTTTGTTATTGTGGTTGAGCAGGTCATGCAGGCATATGTCTATGGATTGTTTATCGACCTTGGAATGTTCATTCCTCTGATTGTTGTTAACTGCATAGTGCTTGGCCGGGCAGAAGCTTTTGCTTCAAAGAACAACGTAATCTACTCAATGGCTGACGGCCTGGGCATAGGAATCGGCTTTACCCTGGCACTGGCAGCTCTGGGCGGATTAAGAGAAATATTCGGCAAAGGTACTCTCACGGTATGGGGTGATATGGCATACACCTTGTTCCCGGCGAGTTACGAGCCTTTTAATTTCATGGTACAGGCACCAGGAGCTTTTGTCTGCCTGGGACTCATGCTCTGTATAATGAACCTTTTCGATTAACTGCCATTGGCAGGCCGGTTTATGAGTTTATTTACTGCTCACAACGAAATATGAAAGAATTGTAAGTGTTTGAAACTTCTTTCATACAAACAAAAGGAATGGAAAGATGGGCGACTATATAGTCCTTATTATAAGCTGCGTATTTGTAAATAACATCCTTCTTGCACAGTTCCTGGGCAACTGCCCGTTTCTTGGAACATCAAAAAAGATGGAAACTGCCCTTGGAATGTCAATGGCGGTAATTTTTGTCATGGTGCTGGCCGGTGGAATCACATGGTCTGTTTACCACATGCTCCTCGTAAAATACAATCTGCAATATTTGACAACAATTGCATTTATCGTGATTATTGCTTCTCTGGTGCAGTTTGTGGAAATGTTTTTGAAAAAATCAATGCCTGCACTTTATGCTGGCCTTGGTATTTTTCTGCCCTTGATTACAACAAACTGTGCTGTTTTTGGTGCATGCCTTATAAACATTGGCGAAGAATACACCTTTATGCAGTCCCTGGTAACATCCTTTGGCTTTGCAGCCGGTTTTGGCCTTGCCCTGATCCTCTTTGCAGGTGTTCGGGAAAAAATTATTCTGGCAAGGGTTCCAAAAGCCCTGCAGGATACTTCAATTGGTCTTATCACGGCTGGAATCATGTCCCTTTCCTTTTTTGCATTCAAGGGAATGGTCTAAAAAACTTAACGGCCTTATAGAAGGCTTTTAAAGCGATTTCAAAAGCCTCTCAAAGTTTGTTTTTGAAATCGCTTTTTTTTTAATAAATTTGGAGGTATCTACATTGGACGCTGTATTAGTTCCTGTATTGATAATGGGTGTGATGGGTTTTACCATTGGTGCAGTTCTTGCGATTGCATCAAAGGTTTTTTATGTTTATGAAGACCCGCGGATTGCCGAGGTTGAATCGTCCCTTGCAGGCGCAAACTGTGGTGGATGTGGATTTACAGGTTGTGGAGCTGCTGCGGCAGCAGTTGTTGGCGGTAAAGCTCTGCCAAGCGTTTGTGTTGTTGCAGGCCCGGAAACCACTGCGGCAGTTGCCAGCATCATGGGCATGGACCCTGGTACTGCTGAATCCAAACTTTCATGCAACTCCTGTGACGGTGGACTGCGCGCTGAAAATAAATATCACTACATGGGCGCAACAACATGCGCCGCCATTGCTGCCATGTACGGTGGTAAAAAAACCTGCGAATTCGGCTGTATGGGTTATGGCGATTGCGTAAGATCCTGCCTTTTTGATGCCATATTTATTAACGAAAAAGGATTTCCCACTGTTATAGAATCCAAGTGCGTTGGCTGTGGAGCATGCGAAAGAGCCTGCCCCAAGAGCGTACTTCATGTTGTCACAATGTCAGACAGACTCCTTGCATTCAACCAGACAGACGGCAGGCTTGCGCCATGCCGCCAGGAATGCCCGGCAGAAATAGACATCCCCAGATATATTGCCCAGGTTCGGGACAAAGATTACGCTGGTGCAGTTGCAACAATCCGTGAAAGAAACCCGCTGCTTCTCTCATGCGGAAGGGTTTGCCCCCATCCCTGTGAAGATTATTGCAGACGAGGCATTGAAGAAGAAGCAGTCTCAATCAACCAGCTTAAACGATTTGCTGCTGATTATGAAATGAATACAGGAAGCAGACTTCCAATATCATGCGCACCAGATACCGGCAAAAAAGCAGCAGTCGTGGGTGGAGGCCCTGCTGGTCTTAGCTGTGCATTCTTCCTCAGGCGACTGGGGCATGATGTTACAATCTTTGATGCAATGCCGAAGCTTGGCGGCATGATTCGCTACGGCATCCCTGAATACAGGCTTCCAAAGGAAGTACTTGACTGGGAATGCCAGGGCATACTCAAGACAGGTATTGAAGCAAAAATGAACATGCGGCTGGGCGAAGATTACACCACAAAATCCCTTAAAGAAGATGGATTTGATTCAATCTTTCTGGGAATCGGTGCCTGGAGCGACTATATGCTTAACGTTGAGGGCGAAGACCTTGACGGCTGTTATACTGGAATAGATTTTCTGACAAGATTTGCTCTCCAGCAGCAAAAGGACAGCCTTGAGGACACTCCCATCCCAATCGGCCAAAAATGCGCTGTTATTGGCGGTGGAAATACAGCCATTGACTGCGTTAGAACCCTGGTGCGTCTGGGTGCAAAGGAAGTTTATATTGTATACCGGAGAACCAGAAACGAAATGCCCGCAAATATGGTGGAAATCGAGGCTGCGGAGCATGAAGGAATACAGTTCCATTTCCTTGCAGCGCCAACAAAGGTAATGGGCGATGCAAACGGTAAGGTAATGGGCCTTGAATATCTAAAAATGGAACTCGGTGAACCAGATGCCAGCGGCAGACGCAGGCCAGTACCAATCGAGGGCAGCGAAACCGTAATCGAGATCGACATGCTCATTACTGCCATTGGTCAGGGGCCCGATGTTTCCTTTAAGGATAAGGAAAGCCTTGATGACATGAGATTTACCCGCTGGAACTCAATTGAAGCCGACCCAGAGACACTTCAATCGGATATTCCATACATCTTCACAGCAGGGGATGCCTATACTGGTGCTTCCCTGGTTGTCGCAGCAATTGGCGGCGGCAGAAGAGCTGCACGGGCCATGCATCTTTACATGACAGATCAGGAAGTAACGCCTGTTGAAAAATCTCTGCGGGAGAAGCATATTCCAGTATCGATTTTTGACAAAGTACCTGGATTAAATTCTACAACCCGTGTTGAAATGCCGGAGCTTGAAGTCGAAGAAAGGATACAGTCCTTTGTTGAGGCAGATCTCGTAATCACAGAAGAAGATGCAGAAGTGGAATCGAATCGCTGCCTGTCCTGTTGTATAACCTGCTACGATAAAGATTAGTTTTGTTACTAACAGGTTTTTTTAACTCACCTGTTACCAATATTTGAGATGACGGGTAATTACTTTACCCGTCGGCGGGATTAAATGGCTAATATTAAGGGAAACACCTTCTGGCTTTTTTCAAAATTCGAATCAGCTAAACCCCTTTTTCCAGTAATTGCCATACTCATTTATATTGCCTTGATTGTTTTGCGCATCCCCAGTTTATTCGCAGAGCCGCGATTCTGGGCCGAGGAAGGTGCAATATTTTTCAGGGATGCCTACTTAACTCCTGATCTATCCACTTTATTCAGAACACCCTACGGCTATTACTCCATTCTAATAAGGCTGGTATCCTATATTGCCGTACACCTTCCCCTGAAATATGCTCCTTTTGTCTATACGTATGTTGGCTTTCTCGTCCAGTTACTTCCGGCAGTCCTTTTATCAGTATCTGTTCCCAACTCAAAAAGTAAAGGCCCTTTGCTGTTTGCTGCCATATTATGCCTGATCCTTTTTGTTCAGCCAGGGCATGAGATCTGGCTCAATACCCTGAGTTCAAAAATTTATTTAAGTATCTGCGGCGGTATATGCCTGATTTCTTCCCCAAAGGGCAAATTCTCATCATATTTCAGGTTATTGGTTATTCTTATTGCAGGTCTTAATGGATTATATTCAATTTTTCTGCTGCCATGTTTTTTCCTGAAATACGCACTTGAAAAAAAATTTGATGCACTGGTTGAGTTCCTTGTGCTGGCAGGGTGCGCCCTGATTCAGATCGGCCCGGTTTATACATGCATTACAACTGGATACAGGGTCCTCAGCACTGACTATAGTATACTTCCGGTCATATTTTTCAGTAAACTTTTGATGCTGCCTTTTTTAGGGCCAAACATCACACTTGACCTGCTCATGGCCCTGAAAAACCCTGAGTATTGGTACAAAATTTTTTTCCTGGCTATCACCGGGGGCGGTTATCTGCTTTTTCTTTTTATTTTTATTAAAAACAAATGCTACCCATCCCTGTATTTGTGGGTTTCAGGTGCAATGATACTTATGTTCAGCCTGCTGGGTTCCATAGGCAATGCCAATGGAGTAATTGCACAGTACATTGCGCCCATGGCAGGAGAGCGATATTTTTTTGCTCCGAATGTATTTTTCTCCCTCTCTGTTTTGCTATCAATAGATTACAGTAATAACAATCAGCGATTATACAACCTGATGCTTACAATAGTTGTCTCATGGCTGATCGTTCTTGGCGGGTTTGAATTTACACAAAGCAAAAAACACGTCTGGGCTTTTTCTGGGCCTTCATGGCAGGTTGAGGTGGAGCAATTCCACAGGAAGCCAAATTATGAAATGAAAATCTGGCCGACTCCCTGGAAAATGACCCTGAGCAAAGAAAATAAATAACTTTCTCTGAATTTTTCCCATGCCGCCCAAAGAGTCGAATAATTGACTTGGTGTCAAAAAATTCCTCCTTTCATAACATGCTGAAAATTAAAATGTTTTCGCTTGAATGTTGTCGTTTTTAAGGCTTTCATGAGAAAAATATTCCTAAGTTCCACTTTTTATGGTTCTATGAATTTTCTATAAAATCCAATAGTTATCTTCCTGGCACAGGTATTGCTTTGTAATACAGACAGAGAGGGAAAATAAGTAAAGTTAAAAACAAAAAAACCGATACTAATATTAAGAACAAAACTAAAAGAGAGGGGTGGCAAAAATGAAAAACAACAAAGCAATAATAAAAACGATTAGAGTTGGCAATGATCAGGAACTTTATGAAGTATACCTCAATGGTGAGGGAAATATGCAGTTTCTGGGAAGCTCCAGGGATTATACCAAGGCCAGGTTTCTGACGGAACTTCACAACAAGTATTAGCGCAATAAGAATTTGTCGCTAAAAAAAGCACTTCAGCCAGGTCATACTGCGACGGTCTCAACTTATGATGCCGAAGCACAAGCCTGAGTGAAGTGTTTTTTTATTGTTTAAAATAGTTCCCAGGCAAAAACATCGCTCCTATGCCCAATTTTAACCTGCATTATTTTGAACAAAGTAGAACATTTTTATAGAGGAACAAAATAAATCCAGTGCTGTTTTTGTTATATAATAGTGCGGTATATAAAAAGCCTTGAATAAAACCAACTATGGATAAAATCGTTGCAAAAAAAGATAGTATAGTTGATAGTGAAACCAGCAGGCATCAATTGCCTGCATTCGTAAAGAAGTAAAAGGGTTTTTTGCTTAATCAGATGCACAATTTTAAAAAAGCAGAAAACTCAGAAAAAAAGAAGTTTGAAAAATGATCTGGATTGGTTTGAAGGACAGGTATTCGCCGCAAAAAAAAGCACTATTCCCTGTGTAGCACAACTTTAAGTTGTTTTTTTATCCAAAACATTATATAATTATTAAATTTCATGACAATATATTAAAGAAAATACCAAAAATGTATCATGGTATTTTTTTATACCAAAATATAATTAATCGATACATGGAGCATTTGTTATGGATTACAAAGACTGGCTAAAGGGACACTGCCCAAAAAAAATGTTGAACGCAGAGGATGCGATCTCAAAAATTGAGAGAGGCAGCCGTGTCTTTATCGGAACTGGCTGCGGAGAGCCGCCTCACCTGATAAGAGCAATGGCAAAGGACGTAAACCTGACGGACATAACCCTCTATCAGATGCTGCCGGGTACGCTTTCTGAATTTGTGAACACAAAATCTTTTTCAAGAAGATTTACATTAAAGCTGTTTTTTATCAGCCAGGCAATGCGGAAAGCTGCCTTTGAGGGCAAAATTGATTATACTCCAACCTATCTTTCCCAGATTTGCAACCTTTTCATCAGCGGGCGGGTTGTGCTTGACGTAGCCTTAATCATGGTCAGCCCTCCGGACAAGTTTGGTTATTGCAGCCTGGGTGTTTCTGTGGACGTAACAAAGGCAGCAATGGATAGCGCAGAATTTGTAATAGCGCAGGTTAATCCCAAGATGCCGAGAACCTGGGGTGATGGAGTGGTTCATGTGGACGACATAAATTTCATGGTACTCCACGAGGAACCGCTGCTTGAAGCTGAACCCAACATAGCAGACAATGAGATTGCCCGCAGAATCGGTTCATATGTATCACAATTGATAGAAAACGGTTCTACAATCCAGATCGGTTACGGCAATCTGCCCTATGCATTGCTGGGCCACCTGCATAACAAGAAGGATCTGGGCATACACACCACCATGATTACCGATGCATTTATTCCGCTTCTTGAAAAAAAGGTAATTACAAACAAAAAGAAATCGCTTCTTAATGGCAGGATTGTCGCCTCCATGTGCATGGGGACAAAGCGAATTTACAACTATGTCAACAAAAATCCGATCTTTTATTTCAGGCAGTCATCCTTTGTAAACGACCCGTCAGTCATAGCCAGAAACGATAACATGGTCTCCATTGGCAGCGCACTTGAGCTCGATATTACAGGCCAGATCTGCTCTGACTCAATGGGTTACATGTTTTACAGCGGAATCGGCGATCAGATTGACTTTATACGGGGAAGCGCAATGTCCAAGGGCGGATTTTCCATAATCGCCCTGCCATCAACTGCCCAGAACGGAACAGTGTCCAGGATTGTCCCGCACCTGAGCGAGGGGGCCGGAGTTGCAACAACAAGGGCAGATGTTAACTTTGTCGTCACAGAATACGGAATTGCCGAACTACAGGGAAAGGGCGTATACCAGCGGGTCATGGAACTTACCCAGATTGCACATCCCAAGTTCCGGGAAGAACTTATTAGTTTTGCAAAAAAGCATCACTACATATTCCCGGATCAACTGCCGCCATCCCAGGATGATCTTTTCTTTGTGGAGGGCTACAAAACCACAAAGGAACTTAGAACAGGGCAGACCGTGGAACTGCGCCCCATGTTCCCGACCGACGAAGACAAATGCAGGGACTTCTTCTATTCCCTGAACCAGAAAACAATTTACTACAGATTCTTCTACAAAATGAAGTCATTTTCACGGGAAGTAATGCAAAAACAATGGGCCAACGTTGACTACAAGCGCAACATGAGCATCATTGGCATTGTAAGGGAGAAGGGTCGCAAGGTCGTTGTTGCCATTGGCTCATACGCAGAAGTAGAAGAAAACCGGGCCGAGGTAGCATTTGTAACAAGAGAAGAATATCAGAGCATGGGAATTACTTCTTTTATGATTGACATGCTCGAAGAAATTGCACTTGAAAATGAGTACAAGGGCTTTTACGCAACCGTTTTAACAGAAAACGCCCCAATGATACACGTTTTCAAAAAAATATATCCCAATATGAAAACAAAGGCCAGTGGCTCTGAAATAGAAATTAACATGAGCTTTGACGACCCTGATAAACTAACAGAAAGACGACTGGGACTCAGATGCCCTGAAGTAAGCGGGGCCGGGCTATAAACGGCAGCACTCTGTTTGATCGGCTTTGCCTGCCATAAAAACCATGGAAGTAGTATTTACTTTACATGCCTTCTGTGGTTTAAAAAGGACATGGTTGCCTTATATTTAAAGGGCAGGTGCAGTTCGGAAACTTTTGTTAATAAAAAATCCCAATGACATGAAAACCGGTGATGAAAAATGGCAGGCCCTGATTATAGAGGGCGCAAAGAAAATCAATGTTGAAATAAAACATGACATTGCAGAACTCTTTGCAATACACGCAAAGGAACTGCTTTTATGGAATTCAAAGATTAACATCACTGCTATAACCGACCCTGCCGGGATTGCAGAAAAACACTACATAGACTCAGCCGCAGTTGCAGCACACATTCCCGATAATGCAAAACTCCTCGATATTGGCTCTGGCGGCGGGTTTCCGGGAATTGTCATGAAAATCATGAACCCATCAATAGAAGTACTTCTCATAGAAGCCGTAAGAAAAAAAGCCAACTTCATGGCAAACGCCATCAGGAAACTGGGCCTTAAAAACATAACTGCAAAACACATCCGCGCAGAGGAATTAGTTTCAAAAGAAGTAAATAATGACGATTTGAATAATAATGAAAACAGCAAAACAGATTCAAGCACAAGCAACAGCTTCAGCATAGTAACTTCCAGAGCGTTAACCAGCCTTGCCCAGTTCCACACCCTGGCACTTCCCCTGCTTGCCGAAAACGGCAGCATTATCGCACTCAAGGGAAAGGAGGCAGCAAAGGAAGTCGAAGAACTTCGGAACCTGGTTCCAGATTTCTCTGAAAAATATGAAGTAACAATAGACGAGTACTCCCTCCCGTTTTCCAGGGCTGAGAGGGCGGTGGTTTCAATTCAGCCTGTTTCTGTTTAAACTTATTTATGGAGTGCTGCTGGTGGAGTCCTGATGGGTCGGTTGTTTCTGAAAGCGATTTATCAGGGCTGCAATGTAGCGGGACTTAACCTGTTGGGTGGCCATTGCCTGTTTTATGGGAGGGAGTTTCAGGATAACGCCAAGGACGGCTGCCATGGCCCGGTGGCTCAGCAGTCGCTGGTTATCAAAAATCAGATGCTGGAGCCTTCCCCGTTCAATGGCCATCATAACCGTCCGATGGCTTGAGTTCAGGGGAGTTATGACCCTTTTCGGGCGTGATTTCAAAGAAATGCAGCCATCGGGACATGAGCGGACGCAAAGCCCGCATCCTATGCACAGGCTTTCATCGAGCCTTGCTGATTTCAATTTCGGGTGTTGGGGGTTATTGGCAGAGACCAGTGAGGTGGCCTCAACCGGGCAGGCTGTTACGCATTTTCCGCAGCCATTGCATTTATCAATGTTGATAAACGGTATAAAACTGGTTGTGTGAACTGGATTCAAAAATGAAAAACGTTTGGCTGCAAGCAGGGCTTCACAACAGCAGCCGCAGCAGTTGCATATAAAATTAACCCTCTGCTGAACATTGTCGCCAAACTGAACAAGCAAATTATCATAGGCCATCTGCAGGACATCCATACCCTCTGCAACATCAATTTTTCGTGCATGACCATGCTTTATCAGCGTTGCTGCGGAAGTGTTAAAAGTCATGCATGCCTCCAGTGGTGCGTCGCAGGCTTTGTCCATATGCATCATTTTGTGCCTGCAATAGCACATGCTCAGGGCAATGTTTGGTGATGTTTTAATAACTTCTGTTGCTCTTTCATAATCTAAAACATGAACGGCATTATCTGCCGAAAGAGCCTTTTCATTAACAAACACACGCCCAAGGCGGGTTTCTCCATCGGTAAAAAGTCGCCGGACAAAATCTTCTTCCACGTTCAGGTATTCAAAAAAAAGCTCGCTCAGCAGTTTCTGGTCAATGTCTTCACGCACCCGCATTAACGAAAACTCGAAAAATCCAGCCATTGGAGGCGGTAAAAAATAGACTGATTTTCCATCATTATCAATATCAACAAGGATTGCTCGCTCTGCCAGCCCATTCAGGATTTTTTGCGATTCGGGCAAACCCATCTTCCATATGCGGCTTGCCTTTTCAGCGGTAAAGGGTCTGATGGGCAGAATAGAAACCAGTTCAGCTTCTTTTTCGCTAAACATTAATTTTAAAATTTTATACAGCAGGCCAGATGAAGGCGCGCCCTGGGGAAATCGGTTTAAGGGGTCCACCAGCAAAGGAAATGCGGATTTGGTGATATGATGAGCCATAATATACCTTTCACGGTTATTTTCAACTTTGTCAAGTTTCCATAATGTGAACAGGCCAGGGTGAAGATTCGTAATTTTAAACCAGAGCAGCCACAGAAGAACAGTCATAACCTTAATTTAAGGAGCGTTGAGAAGTATAACTTAGAACAATTAAATAAATTAAGCCCAAAAATATGTTTGTTGTCAAGAAATAATTGCTATGTTCAGGATGTTGTAGAAGTAAAATGAATATATTAAAATATAGTCATAAGATTATAATTGTAAAAAATAATAAAATCCGATAGGTTTTGATTTTATCGTGTCATGACACCACATAAGTATTTAGCTAAAACAAGTTTATTATGTTTCATTGGAGGTTTTTTAAGTGCTTGCAAAGGTTAAGAGCTGTTCAGTTATAGGGATAG
>JAOZSB010000107.1 GCA_029939895.1 Desulfobacterales bacterium | reverse complement strand
TTACGTTATCGTTTTGACCCCAGGTGGGTCATTTTTAGGTTATCGAAACTATAAGGGCGGTTCTTGCTGAAATGGGCCATGAACTGGTGGTTGTTTATTATCCCTGGTCAAGGGGTATTGAATACGTAAAAAGAAATCATGCTTTTGGGATATTCCCTATGATTATTACCCAAAAAAGAAAAAAGGCATTTTTGGTTTCCAGTACAATTGGTCATGAAACTGTAAAATTTTTTTACTACCATGAATCAATGGCACATGTAACATGGTCTGAGTTTGGGGACTTAAAAAAATACAGGATTGGCGGAACACAGCATTACAGCACCACAATATTACTTTCAGACGCTGGTTTGAAATTAGATATTTCACCGATGGAGGAATCTGGTTTTAAAAAGCTCAAAATTGGCAGATTAGATTTATTTCCAAGCTCAGAATTGGTTGGCCGTAAAATTATTAATAAACTTTTTCCTTTAGAAGCAGCTAACTTTAAGACATTAAAGAAAAGCATTAAAAAAAATGCATATGCTGTAATGTGTTCAAAAAAACATCCAGATAATGAAAAATTTTTAAAAATGTTTAATGAAGGCTTAATACGCATAAAGAAAAAAGGGGTTTATGAACAGATACTTATTTCTTACGGGTTAGAGGAGTAAGTGTTCATTCTGTTTAATTCTTAAAAAAAACCAGGACAGCATCCCTCATTAAAGGGCATGCTTGAATAATAAGTTTATTAGATAAGTAAACAACACTATTATTACCTGCTATTGATTATTATTGACAAATTATGACAAACTATACTAATTTGGAAAAATTTTCAACTCTCTTTGATTAGATAAAAATATGAAAAAAATATACCTTCTTGTCATACTATTTACACTCGGGCTATTGTCTCAATCTATAGCTGGTTCTACAATTAATGTGACATTAGCCTTTGAGGACAAGCCGAACCCACCCTGGGCATTAGGCAGTGGAGACACCATTAAATGGAGAAAACCAGGCATCTCAATTGAAATACTGCGCCTTGTGGAACAGGATTTAAAAACCATTGTGTTTCGCTTTCTGCGTATGCCCTGGTCCCGATGCCTGAAGGGGCTTGAATACAATAGAGTTGATGGGATTTTCAATGCCAGCTTCAAGGAGAAACGGTTAACATTTGGACGCTATCCTTATTTAAACGGCAAGCTTGATGTTGAGCGGCATATTTCTTATGAACTCCTATGTTTTCTATAAGCTAATGGATTCTCCGGTTGACTGGGATGGAGAAAAATTCAGCAACCTTAATGGAACCATTGGAATCGTTTTAGGTTATTCTCCTGGAGACAGCTTGAAGAATAAGGGGTTTCAAGTCAGCGACAGTGTAACGGATCCAATGTCAAATATAAAAATGCTAATGCAGGGTCGCGTTGAGGTTATCCTTGATGCACCAGGAAAAATTGATTTTATTATTGAAAATAATCCAGTATTTGCTTCAATACAAAAACTTAACCCTCCTTATCAGGTAAAGCCATATTATGTGATGCTGTCCCATAAATTTGTAAATGGTCATCCTGTTTTATCAGAAAAAATTTGGGATTCTATCGCCAAAATACGAAAATCTGACCAGATGAAGGAGCTGTTACGCAAGTATTAATAGCCTGCGATTGCATCGCAAGCATGAACTATGTTTTAAGGGTATCAATATGCCGGAAAAACCCACGTATGCTGAATTAGAAAAAACTATCCAAACACTGGAAAGTGAAAACGCCAAACTCAAGCAGATTGATGATGCTTTAACCTCACGCCTGAGCTATCTTGGAAACTTGGAACTGGTGGATCATGTCATCCGAAATGCAACAGGTGTTGAACAGATGATGTCGGATGTTTTGCAGGCCATGCTTAAAATATTTGGTACAGACCGGGCATGGCTGCTCTACCCCTGTGCCCCGGATGAAGCCACCATGAATGTGCAGATGGAGAAAACACGTCCGAAATATCCAGGTGCATTTGTCTCTGGTGAAGCAATTCCAATGCAATCCAACACATTGGCAGTATGTAAAGCAGCATTGGAAAAAGACGAGGTGTTAACCTTTGATTATCGCACTCCTGGTTCAGCTCAAAAAATTGCTGACAAATACTTGGTCCTCACCGAAATAATTTTAGCAATTCATCCCAACACAGGCAGCCCCTGGCTGCTTGGGATGCACCAGTGTTCCCATTATCGCAACTGGACAGCAGAAGATAAAAGCTTGTTCCACAATATAGGCTCCAGAATCAAGGATTCCCTTGGTTCCATGATGCTTCTTCGTGACTTAAAGACAGGCGAAGAAAAGTACCGCCAACTGGTCACTTCAATGTCAGATGTTATTATCAGACTTTCACCAGAAGGAAAAATTTTATTTATCACTCCGGCGATTGATTCATTTACCGGGTACAATCCAGATGATGAAGTGGGAAAAAGTATTTCAAATTATTTTGCAGATGCAAAGGAGCTGGAGTCAGCCCTTGAGCTGCTCAGCACTGTTTTGAAAACCCCTCGGGCAGGAAGATTTGATTTCCTGTTCCAGCCAAAAACAAAAGCCCCGTTTCCTGTTGAAGTAACATATCTTCCCATAATAGAGGACGATAATGTAACTGAAATCCAGCTTGTTCTACGCAACATTTCCGAACGAACACGGGCAGAGGAACTACTTGTTGCTGAACGATTATATTCTGACAGAATCATCGAGAGCATGCCCGGGCTTTTTTATATTTTTGATAAAGGCAGTGCCAGGTTCATACGCAGGAATACCAAATGGGCAGATGTCACCGGGTTTTCTGAAGACGAGCTGGACACTATGACAGCCATTGATGTTGTTGCAGACAAGGACCTGTGCGCACGCCAGATGGATGATGCGTTTGTTAATGGAACTTCTTCAATGGAGAACTCTCTTTTGACCAAAGCCGGCAATCAGATACCTCATCTTTTTACCGGCGAACGGCTCGTTATTGACGGCAAGGCTTACCTCGTGGGGATGGGAATTGACATAACTGATCAAAAATCAGCAGAACAAACTGCCTTACAAAAAGACCTGCTTCTTAACGAGATGGGTAGAATTGCAAAGATAGGCGGGTGGGAACATGATCTGATTTCAGGCCGGGCCACCTGGACAATTGAAATTTACAGCATCATGGAGCTTGATACAGAGTTTCCTCTACAGGTTGAAAAACATCTTGAAAAATATATCCCGGAAGATCGACCGATTATTGATAAGCAATACCGCAATGCCATACTAACTGGCGAATCTTTTAGTTGCGAGTTAAGATGCATTTCATCTCTCAAGCGAAAATTCTGGGCTCGTGTTATCGGGCGACCAGTTTTCGAGGATGGCAGATGCGTTAAAATGCGGGGAACATTTCAGGACATAACCCTGTACAAATCAATGGAACTCCGCCTCCAGCAGGCCCAGAAGATGGAAGCAATAGGAACCCTTGCCGGAGGTATTGCACATGACTTCAATAATATTCTGTTTCCCTTGATGGGTTACGCAGAATTACTTAAAGACGATATTCCCGACGACAGCACGCTGCAAAACTATATTGACGGGATTCTTCATGCTGCTTCCAGATCTCGGGAACTGGTAAAGCAGATCCTTGCTTTCAGCCGGCACGAGCACCAGGAAAAAAAGCCCATGAAGTTGCAGTCAGTTGTAAAAGAAGCATTAAAACTGCTTCGCTCCTCCATTCCTACTACCATTAAAATTGAAAAGGACATCTCTGCCTCCTGCGGTGTTGTTTTGGCCGATCCTACCCAGATCCACCAGGTCGTCATGAACCTTGCCACCAACGCATACCATGCCATGGAAGATACCGGAGGCACTCTTGACATAAGCCTGTCGCAGATTTTTCTTGAACTCGATGAAATTGACGAGCATCTTTTTGATCTAAGTCCTGGGGAACACGCGCTCCTGTCAATTACAGATACAGGGTGCGGTGTTGAAAAGGAAATTTTAGATAAAATATTTGATCCATACTTCACAACAAAAGAAACCGGCAAAGGTACCGGCCTGGGGCTTTCCGTTGTATTGGGAATCATTAACAGCTTTGATGGAGATATTTACATTGAAAGCAAACCCGGCGCTGGAACCACTGTCAAAGTATATCTCCCCATAATAACTGCCAACGAAAACGAACAACCAGAAGTAAAGAAGAAAGCACATCAACCAGGTACAGAACGGGTGCTTCTTGTTGACGATGAAGTGGCAATTGTCGGAATCGTGCAACACCTGATCGAACGGCTGGGCTACACTGTGACCACAAAAACAGATAGCCCCGAAGCCCTTGAAGTGTTTAAAACAACACCTGATTCATTTGATCTTATCATTACAGATATGACAATGCCAGACATGACAGGGCTCCAGCTTGCCGAGGAAGTTTTTAAAATAAAGCCGGGGTTTCCCATAATCATGTGTACTGGATACAGCGATAAAATTAATGTTGAAAAAAGCAAGGCTGTTGGCATTCAGGATATTATTATGAAACCTGTGGACGTGCATAAACTTTCAGAAACTATCCGAGAAGTTCTCGATAAAAAGAAGTAAAGATAAAACAAGATACAGCAACACAGGGCTTTCAAGCCAGTTTAAAAAATGTTCGCCAGGATTCATGGGGATGTTTTGAATCTGGCTTTTTTTGCTTCATTTGTCGCCCAATACAAAAACATCGTTTACAAAACCAGAAACATCACCTGAAATCGAAATCGACTTATCCATTATTGCCTCTGGAACTTCCGGGTGGTCAAGGTTAACACGAATCAGATTACTTTTTTGATGCTGACTGACAATGTTTTCAGCAGGAAACCGAACTACTCCAGGAGTATTAAAACCTGTTCCCAGATCAAGCACCACAAGCTGTTTATCCATCACAGAAGCGGCCCAGTCATTTAATGCCCTGCTTTGCTCCTCATATGGTTTATGAACAAACCAGTTTCCGCCCCGGACATTCATAAACATGTCACCACCGCACCTTGGGCAGGTCGGGATAACCGAGGAGTCTGTTACTTCCTGGGTTTGGGGATCAATAACAGGAATAATTTTATCAATTACCGGCTTTGCATCCCAGGTTTCTTCGGTGCATCTTTTCATGCACTGGATACGTGAGAAGCTGCCCTGTGGAGTATAAATTCTGTTTTCCGAAAAACCATTTTGAACAAAAAGACCGTCAACATTAGTAGTCATTACAAAGTAATCCCTTGCCTGAATCAGGGAATAAAGCTGTTCATAGGTTTTATCTTTTCCGGTTTCATAGTAAACATAGTTAATATGGGGTGCCAGATAACCCCATTTAACAGCAGGTGTCCAGCCCCTGCGCGGGTCTACATGACTGTGACCAATCAACTCATACTGTATTCTATAGCCTTTTCTTACAAGTGCCGGAAACATGGCTGCAAATTTTTTGGTATCGTGATAGTTAATTCCTGCTGGAACGCTCAGCCCTGCGCCTGCGCTGATGAGTACTGCATCGGCTGCACCTATGAGTTCCCTGCTTTTTTCTATGATTGATTTTTCAATGGACATAATATTTAGCCCCCTGCAATAGAGTTGTAGATTGCTTCCTCCTCGTCCTTAAACACATTAAATATCACATGGTCAAATGAATCTGGATTTTCTGACAAGAAGGTGCAGACTGCTTCAACTGCGATCCTTGCTGCTGCTTCAAAGGGAAATCCATACACACCTGTTGAAACTGAACAAAGAGCAATGGAACGAATCGCATCAATTTTTGCTGCTTCATTCAGGCAGCTTTTGTAGGAACTTTGCAGGTCAGACATGTTCTTTTCTGTCAGCTTTCCCTGCACGATTGGCCCGACAGTATGGATAACATATTTTGACGGCAGGTTATACGCACGTGTGATCTTTGCCATGCCGGTGGGTTCTGGCTCATCCTGTAGATTCATTATTTTGTAGCAGTCTTCACGCAATCTCGGCCCTGCGGCACAGTGTATTACATTGTCGATGCACTTATGAAAAGGAATAAAACAGCCGAGTAGCTGGTTGTTTGCTGCATTGACAATTGCATCAACTTTCAGGGTTGTGATATCCCCTTTCCAGATCACCGCCCCTGAAAGCTCTCTGTGGGTTGTGCTTACTATTTTTTGCAGCAGTGATGCATCAATTATATTTTTTTCACCAAGCTCAGCCTGCAAAACCAAGTCCATATATGAGTGAAATTTTTCCGACAATTGATAAGCAGGATGCAGTTCTACCAGTATTTTTTCCAATGCATCCCGCTTTGCATCAAATGATGCACCTGAAGAATTTACACCAAGTTCATTCAACAGAAAATCAATTGCTTCATCCTTATCGGTTTCTGATAAGTCAGGTTTTGCAGGCTTAAAGATTTCTTCAAGCAAGATTTTATTTTTGTAATCCTCAAGGGAAATAAGCATAAATTCCTGCCTGCTCCATTACAGCCACGCTGCCCTGTTATCCTCAACAAATTGTGCAAATGAAATTGGCTCATTACCAGTTACATCCTTGACAACCGTTGTGACCTCATCTGCAAACCCTTCACGAATGCTTGTGTTAAGGTCTATCATGAGATTTATGACAAACTCTGGAAACTGCATTTCTGTCATTGCCTTGACTGCATCTTCATCAGCTATTGCAACATAATTTGTATCCCTGCCCAGGGTTTTGTTCATAATCTCCATGACATCGGTATATGAAAGGTTCTGCGCGCCTGATATGCTTAAGGTCTGGTTTACATATTTTTCAGGATTCATAAGAACAGCAGCATTTACTGCTGCAATGTCACGAACATCAACCCAGCCCACCTTTCCATCGCCTGCGGAAAGATATATTGTACCGTTTTTGTAGTCTTCTCCATGAAAGTTTATAAAGTTCTGCATGAAAAAGTTCGGGGCAGTCAAAGTATAATTGATACCGCTTGCCTTAAGATATTCATCGGTTTCTGCGAGTACTTTTCTTACGCCGATTGGAGAATTTATATCAGCAAGGGAGCCGCCTGACCGGACAATATGCTGAACCCCGCATTTTTTTGCAGTATCAATCACATTTTTCCCCCATGTTACCATGTCGGGATGGTTTGCCAGCACCATAAAAAGTGTTGAAACCCCTTCCATGGCTGCTTCAAGGGATGGAACATCGGCAAAATTTAACGCCACACTTTCAACGCCCTCAATGGGAGTAGTGCTTACTGCTGCTTTAAAATCTGCATTTTTTTCCTTTAATACTTTTACAATTCCACCACCTATATTGCCTGTTGCGCCTGTTACTAAAATTTTTCCTGACATTAGTTTATCTCCTTTTTTAAATTTAAATTTGATTACTACATATTTGTTAAATTCGAATTTCAATAAAAAATTTCATGTGCTTTGTTTAAACTAATTCTATGTCCGGGGATGAAAATTGTATTGGAGAATGTTGAAAAAAATTTTGTAAAAAATTGTCGCAGAGCGCAACCCTTTGATTTTACAAGACAGGTTTCACAATTATTGTCATAACCATGTTCAGAAACAAATCTTTTCAGGCAATGGCAAATCTAAATCAGGAAGTTATTCTGACAAATACTATAAGGATAGTTTTTTTGATTGGAAGAAAAAATTGCCTGGAGATGTCCAGGAATTTTTAAATGATGAAACCTGTAAAAAACAAAACAGCAAATGAATTTGATTAAATTACTGATCATGCATCACGCTAAAACAGTCGCTTAATCCTCTGCCCCGCTTTCGATCCATTCATTTATATACTTCTTTACTGTTCTGCGATCCAGGTTTGTTAAGCGTGCCACCTCTTCGAATGTTCCGTGGCGTTTGTACAACAGGTAGCAATAGCCGGTAATCAGGCCCTGAGCGTCGATGCTGCCGGTGGTGACACCATCCTTAAGCATAGAGTCCAGGCTGGTTGCAGCAGCTTTATAACTGCCTTCGTAGTTCCGTTTGAGCAGCACCCTGCGCACGCACTGTTCAAGCTCCCGAACATTTCCAGGCCAGGGATAATCAATGCCAAGCTGCTTATCAATAACAGAGCGCACCATATCAACCAGTTCTTGTGAAGGCTTGCCAATCATGCGCTCGACCGTGTGAGCCAGGAGTTCATCAAGCTCGACAGGATCTTCCTGGATTCGGATACGCAACGGCGGTACTGTGATTATATCGGAGCAGAGGCGATAGAAAAAGTCATCGCGCAAAACTCCTTTTTCCCTGATTTCAGGAAGCCCACGGTTTGTAGCGGCAATGACCCTGCCCTGAAAACGATTTGGAACATGGCTTCCCACGGGGCAAAAAACCCTCTCCTGGATGACCTGGAGCAGCTTGATCTGAATTGGACTTGCGACTTCTCCAATCTCATCAAGAAAAATTGCACCAAAGGGAGTGCATCTGTCAAACACGCCCTTGTGATCTTCTACTGCACCTGTAAAGGAGCCTTTTTTATGCCCGAAAAGTTCTGATTCAATCAGGGTTTCAGGGAACTGGGACAGGTTCAAAGAAATAAAAGAACTCATAAAACTTTCAACAAATTTATGCCTTCTAATATCAAAGGGAATAAAACCTGATCGGCCGATTGCCATGGCTGCCGTACCTTTACCGGTTCCGGTCTCGCCCAAAATCAGGGTTGAAAAATCTTCCATCCGATCCCACAGATACCGATCATACAGGCCGATATTATGTGTGAAGATGTTGTTCCACAAATTCCTGCGCAGACCTTTCATGCATGGGCTGCACCCGACGAGGTTGTGACCGATAAAGTAATATGCCCGCCGCAACTGGTAGCACAGGGCAAAGTACCGACTTATGGAATCATCCTCAAAACCCTTTTTTCGTAAATATAATATCGCTTCCTTTGCAAAGGGTATTTTTATGGGGGCATCCTCGTCGCTGAATCGCTGGTTAATCAGCTCATCGAATTTTCCGCGATACCTGTAAAAAAAGTCAAACACAAAGGCGTTTTCAATTAAAAACCGATCTTTACCAGCATATTTTGTTACATGTGCCTTGTTGTTTTCTTCTAGCACGGCAAGCCTGGTTGTCAGCTCCTCCCGTATCTTTTCTATACGATCAAGGGACGCAGAATCAGCTACAGGATATAATCCAGCAAGCTGCATATCAATATCAATGCGTTCATCACTAAAGGGATTTGCAAATATCGCACTTGTAACCAGAGAAAAGAACTCTCGCTCCTTTGAGTTTAGTTCATGCTCTGGGGGAGGATCTGTCTCAAAAGTGCGATAAAATGAAAATGTCGGATTGTTAAGAAACTTCATAATAATAAACACCTGATAATAATTTTGCACGGGATTCCCATGCGCCATCGCCTGTAGGGGAAAGCCCCATACATCCCATGTACTTTCCATGTACACGACATGACCGTAGTAATTCTACCACAGTATCAAGTGAAATGCAAAAACAAATTTTATACTTATATTTCAGGCTGTTAAAAATGTAATACTTTTTGGCATGTTTCTTGTTAATCCATCTTGTTGAAAGCGCACAACCTTCAATGAAAGGGGGTGATAGAGCAAACAAAATAATGGCGAAAAAATTTTCCTCCATTAACATTAACATCAAGTTTAAACCAATGCGCTTCCAAATTATAAATATCAAAACATAGTTTTTAAACTATTCGGTTCTCAAATGAGCCGACCATATAAAGAGGAGTTATTAAATGAAAACGATTACATTAAATACCCATAACAATATTTACAAGGCAATGTACAGAACTCTCTTTGCAACTTTGATAATGCTTACAGGCTACGCATCCACCGCACTGGCGGCTGGGTTACTTAGTCCCAAAAATGGGGAAAAATCCAACATCCAGATGAAATCTCACCATGTTAACGTGACCATCAATAATGGATTTGCCCGCACAGAGGTTGATCAGATCTTCTTTAACTCAGGAGACACAGACCTTGAGGCCATCTACTCATTTCCGGTTCCAAAGCAGGGAAGCCTTTCCGAAGTAAGCATGTGGATCGACGGCAAGGAAGTAATTGGTGAAGTCCTGGAAAAAGAAAGGGCAAAAAAAGTTTATCAGGAGCAGGTTGCCAAGGGAAATGATGCAGCACTTGCAGAAAAAAATGACTACAAAACCTTTGAGATAAACGTTTATCCAGTAAGGGCCGGAAACGAAACAAGGATAAGGCTTGTCTACTACCAGCCCCTTGAAATTGATTTAAATATCGGTCGCTATGTGTATCAACTCGAAGAGGGCAATGTTGATGAGGTCAAAAATTCTTTCTGGAGTGTGGATGAAAAAGTACATGGATCGTTTAAGTTTGATGCACTCCTTAAATCCAACTTCCCAATCAGGGATATTCGTATTCCTGCCTATGAAAAAGATACGAGGATTCAGCAAGTAGGCTCAAATGCTTCTGCTGATAATGATTCTGATGATAATGATTCCAAAGACGCAGCCTCTGCTGATTCAAGTGAAGATATTGATGAAACCGGCATTGAAGCTGGCAAAGCAGCCTCCAGGGGAAAAGAAGTATATAAAATAAGCCTTGATATTCCCGAAGACAAAAAAACACTTTCACGCGACATTGTACTTTATTACCGCCTTGACGACAACGTGCCGGCACGGGTGGAAGTAATTCCCTACAAAGAATCATCAGACAACGACGGAACCTTCATGATGGTGGTTACTCCTGGTGCATCACTTACAAAGATTAAACATGGTGTTGATTGGACATTTGTTCTTGATATTTCAGGAAGTATGGAGGGGAACAAAATTGCTACCCTTGCAGACGGTGTAGGCAAAGTGATAACAAAAATGTCACCCCAGGACAGGTTCCGGATAATCACATTCAACACCAGGGCAGAAGATTTTTCCAGTGGTTATATCACAGCAACGCCGGGCAATGTTAGAAAGATGGTCAACAAAGTAAAGACAATAGAGGCAGGTGGCGGAACAGACCTGTTTGCTGGTTTGTCAAAAGCATATCAAGGCCTTGATGCAGACAGGATAACAGGGATTATGCTTGTGACCGATGGAGTGATTACAGTTGGGGAGTCGGCCCACGATAAGTTTTTAAAACTCCTGAGAAAATACGACATCCGCCTGTTTACTTTTGTTATCGGAAACAGTGCCAATCAGCCTCTCATGGACAGACTGGCAAGGGATTCCGGCGGATTTGCCATGAATGTATCCACAAACGACGACATAGTAGGACGTATCATCCAGGCAAAGGTCAAGGTGATGCACGAATGCATTTATGATGTAAAAGTAAAATTTTCTGGAAAAAAAGTAAAGAATGTAACACCTCAAAAAATCGGTAATCTGTTTGCAGGTCAGCAACTGGTTAGCTTTGGCCGCTATTCTGATGCAGGAATGATAACAATTGATTTTAAAAGTAAAATCGCAGGAAAAGAAAACACCTGGACATGTGAAGCATTTTTGCCGGAAGTAGACAGGGACAATCCTGAACTGGAGCGGCTCTGGGCATTATCATCAGTGGATGAAGTCATGGAGGAAATTCGTGAAAAAGGCGAAACCAACGCCCTCAGGGGAAAAATAGTAAGGCTTGGAACTGAATACTCCTTAGCAACCGATTATACATCCATGCTCGTAATCCGCGATGCAGAGATGGATGCTCTTGATGTGGGGCGTAATAATGCAGACCGTGTAGACAAGGAACGAAAGGCTCAAAAAGCAAAAGCCACCAGCGCAGCCAAAAATTACAGGGTCGATAATAAAACCAGTGCTGACAACGCTGCAATCAACCGTCAGCAAAGCAATAACGGAAGTCAGGCAAGGAGCGTATACACCAACAACAGCACCCATCAGCCTTCCAGGTCACAAAATATTGGCAGCGGCCCGGTGGGACCATTTTTTCTGGGAATTGCATACTGGATTCGCCGCAGGAAACTTAAGGCCCACAGCCTGAAACATAAATAGAAGTATTTGGAAAAAAACCTAACAATAAAACCTGAGTGAGAGTGCATCCAGACAATTAAAACTTATCGTGACGCACTCTCATTCAAAAAAAAACCATAAAAAATCGACAAACAAGAGAAGAAGAAAAATGAAATTAAAATCAAAAATCAATATAGATATTCTATTATTTTTGGGGCTTCTGGTTTTTGCAAATACCCATATGCTGATGGGAAATTTTCATGAGTCGCTGATTTTCATGCCGTCAAAATTTGCATCGGGCGAGTGGTGGAGGCTATTCACGTTTCCATTTGTTCATGCCGGGTGGTATCATCTGCTCCTGGATGCTGGTGCTTTTTTCATGCTCTATACCGGGCTTGAGGAAAAGCGGATCTCACGGAAGATTTTTTATGTGGTAATTTGCGGGGCTGGAAGTTTGACTGCTGTTTTGCTTTTTTCGCCAATGATATACACGATCGGGCTTAGCGGCTTATCTGGCATCGGGCACGGGTTGATGGCAATTTCTGCTCTGGAAATGATGAGGGACAAAGAAACAAAAAACATCGGTATTGTGTGTTTTGTTCTTGTGGTATCCAAAAGCATGTTTGAAGCAATTACCGGCTATGTTTTTTTTCATTTAAACATGTGCGGTTCCCCAATTGCAGTGTCACATGCTGGCGGTGTTTTAGCCGGGTTATTGATTTTTATTGCAATATGCAATACTGCAAAAAAACCTGAAAAAGATATGCCGAACCTGCGCATATTAAGTAAGGAGTCAAACCAGTTGATAAATCAAAATTAAGCCAGACCAGGCAATGCCTTGAGAAGCATTGTCAAATTTTTACATTTAATTTTTTAAAACTTGTTAATGAATAGAAAATTTGCATATTATTGTTTCA
>JAOZSB010000106.1 GCA_029939895.1 Desulfobacterales bacterium | reverse complement strand
ACATTGATTTTTAAAATCAAATTGACCATTAAACCATAAACCTGCATCAACACTACACAGTAAAAAAACATGCAGGCTGCAATATAATTGTCAAGGAGCATGGTAAATGATCGACCCCGCAGACATGAACGTCTTGATTGTAGACGACATGGAAAACATGTGCAAATCTATCCGTGCAATGTTAAAAATTATTAAATTCGGCAAATCATATACTCTGGCCCATAACGGTCGCCAGGCCTGGAAAATGCTTAAAAAGAAAGACGTGACCTTTGACTTTGCCTTTATCGACTGGAACATGCCGGTAATGACAGGAGTTAAGCTGCTTGGTTCCATAAGGGAGAACAAAAGACTAAGGGACATGCCTGTAATCATGATCACTGCTGAAGCCAATATGGAGATAGTAGCCGAGGTTGCAGAATCTTCAATTGACGCATACCTAATTAAACCCATTACGGTCAAGGCGCTTGCTGACAAGATAAGACCTGTTATGGAGAGAGTTACTAATCCTCCACCCATGATTTACCATCTGAAACGTGCAAGAGATTTTATTGAACACGGGTTTCCTGATGATGCAATGGAAGAACTCAAGCTTGCAGCAAAATCTGACCCTGAGTCCTCAAAGCCCATCAGGGAAATGGGGATTCTACTTCTTCAGATGAACGATATAAAGAAAGCAGAAAAATGCCTTATAGAGGCCGCAAAGATGAACAACCTGGATGTATTGGCCTTTCATAATCTTGGTGAGCTATACCTGAAAAAAAATAATATTGAAAATGCAGCCAAGTTTTTTGAAAAAGCTATGAATATAAGCCCCCGCCATGTTGGAAGGGCTACACATTTTGGAAAGATTCTTGCCGGTAACGGATTTTCCAAAAAATCCATAAAAGTATTTAACAAGGCAATAACTCTTTCAAACGATCCACTTGCTCTACAGGAAGAAATAGCAAATTTTTGTATGGAACACAATATGTACGACTATGCAATAAAGCTGTACAGTAACCTTCTTGAGAACTACAACGACAATGTTGAGATTATGATTAGCCTATCTCATGCCTTTGCAAAAACCGGAGAACACTCCAGAGCACTCAATCTTTTGATTAAGGCAGATAAATTAGACAATTCAAATGTTGACACAAAAATAAAAATTGCAAAACTTTATATTCGAATAAACAAACCACTTAGAGCGGATGAATTTTTGCAGGAAGCAGCAGAAATTGAACCTGAAAATGAAACTATTGAGGAACTTTTGAAAAAAATTGTTTAAAAAAATTTTGCTTATTTCATAAGCAACCCAAATGGATAAACTAAGCATTGGCTTCGACAAAACATTTAAGTTTATAGGAGTTTAATCATAATGAACAAAGACAAAAAAATTCTGGAAGCGCTCATTAAAGCAAACAAAATTTCACAGGACAAAAAGCTCAAGTTTGAGGAAAAAATGCAGGCTGTCCTTATGGAAATTGTTTCCTGTATGAGCACCAAAAAAGGTTCAATCATGGTTGTGAAGGGACGCTCCTCTCTGGAAGTAACCGCTTCTACAAACCCGAATATTATAGGGATGAAGCAGACATTGAACTCGGATTCCCCTTCATCCTGGGTGGTAAAAAACTAAACACCCCTTTATATCGACAGCTCCCAGAATTCCGAACTAAGCCAGAAATTCAACCATTACAAGGGTGATGCATTCCTGGTTGCCCCGGTATTGAGCAGCAATAAAGTAATAGCTGTCTTAAGCGTTACGGAAAAGGTTGGTGAAGACTCTTTTTCACAGTCAGACCAGGAAATATTTTTAAACCTCTCTGGCCATATAATCAGTGCGCTTGAAAACGATAGACTGAACATGACATTGAAACAAAAGAGAACCGTTCTCCAGGAAAAAAACAGGCAGCTCAAAAAGCTGGAACGGGCAAAGACCGAACTCTTTAATATGCTGGTACACGATCTAAAGACACCCATTGCTGAAATTGTGGCTAACCATGACATTTTATCCTACACCGTAAGCGAAGAAAATAAGGAATACGTAGTTGCAGCCCAGACTGGCTGCGACAACCTGTTCAGAATGATATCTGATCTGCTTGATATTGCCCGCCTTAAAGATGGTACAATAAAGCTCGTGTATGAAAAATTTGCAGCAAAGGATCTTGTCAAGGATGCGCTTTCCAGGTTGCCTGGAATAGCCCAGCAAAAAAACATGCAGCTATTAGAATCATACCCGGATATGGACACTGAAATTACCATGACTGGCGACAGAACACTAATGATGCGGATCATGCAGAATCTGCTCATTAACGCAATAAGCTACTCGCCTGATGGCGAATCAATAATTGCGGGTTTCGAGCAGTTACCCGAAGGCCGGATCAGTTTTTTTGTAGAAGATCATGGCCCTGGTGTTCCGCCCGAACTTCATGATAAAATATTTGAAAAATATGTTCAAGTCAGCGGTCAGGTAAAGGCAAGAAAAGGAACAGTGGGCCTTGGCCTTACCTTCTGCAAAATTGCCTCGGAAGCCCACGGTGGAAACATTCGTGTTGAAAGCGACGGGTCAACCGGCAGTCGGTTTATAATAACTGTACCTAACGAAGGCCAGCCTGTAAAACTAAGTGGAAAAACAAAAAAGAAAAAAAAGAAATAATATTAAAAAAAAAGATCTTTAGCTGTACATTTATTTTGATAGACCTTTTCAACCTTTAATAATATGTGTTAAAATAGTTTTTTGAAACAAGGATAAGGATTTTTGTAAATGATAGAACCAGAAGACATGCACATCTTGATTGCAGATGATATGGAAAACATGTGCAAATCCATACGTGCCATGCTAAAAATTCTTAAGTACGGCAAAAGCTTTACCTTTGCCAATAATGGCCGCCAGGCATTGAAGTTCCTGAGAGGCAGCGTGGCTGATGTTGATCTGGCACTTCTGGACTGGAACATGCCGGTAATGAACGGCGTTGAGTTGCTTGCACATATTAGGAACGACAGGGCTTTGCGTGACATGCCTGTTATTATGGTTACTGCTGAAGCCAACATTGAAATTGTAGCTGAAGCTGCGGAATCTGAAATTGATGCCTATTTAATAAAACCACTTACTGTTCAGTCCCTTGGCGATAAAATCAAGTCTGTTCTAAAAAAAGTCAACGACCCACCCCCCATGTACTACCACCTGAAGCGAGCCAGAAACTTTGATGAAGATAACCTGCCAGACAAAGCAATGGATGAGATGAGACTTGCAATTGAAGCGGATGCTAATTCATCAAAACCGGTTCGGGAAATGGGGGTTCTATTATTTAAGCAGAACGAACTGAAAAAAGCAGAACAATGCTTTTTAAAAGCAGCTTCCATGAACCGTTTAGACGTAATAGCCTTTCATCACCTTGGCGAAATATACATGAGAAAAAATGATGTTGAAAATGCCGCCAAATACTTTGAAAAAGCCATGAACATAAGCCCCCGCCATGTTGAAAGATCCATACATTTCGGCAGAATCCTGGCAAGAAACGGAAGCCATGACCAGGCCAAAAAAGTCTTTACAAAAGCTATAAGTATTTCAAATGATCCTTTAGAAATCCAGGAAGAAATTGCTTCTTATTGCCTGAAAGTAAAAATGTGCGATTATGCTATAAAATTATACAGAAGCCTTTTGGAAAACAACCGGGACTCTTCGGAAATCACCATCAATATGGCTCTTGCCTATGAACAGACCGGTGAAACTACCAGAGCAATAAATATTATGCTTGATGCTGAGAATATAGATGATTTTGACATTGATATAAAAATCAACCTTGCAAAAATGTACATGCGGCAGGGCAAACAAGACCGTGCTGATGCGACTCTGAGGCAGGCTGAACAACTTGCTCCTGATAATGAAGAGGTCCAAAAACTTGTAAAAAATACCTTTGGCTCTGTTTAGTTTTTCTACATATAAACCTTTTTGGTAAGTTTTTTTCCTAATTTCATAACCGAACCAGATAATAAAATGGACAAAACATGGAAATGCAAGACATAAATACCCACGAAAAAATCAACCAGTCCCTTTGTGGCAAACCAGTTGAACTTACACCAGGCCACAGCATTGTAGAACTTGAAACCACCCCGGATATGGAGGCAGATGGTTCAGGTCTCGTACACGGCGGCTTTATTTTTGGCTTGGCTGATTACGCTGCCATGATTGCTATCAACCACCCCTTTGTTGTGCTTGGCGCATCAACAGTAAAATTTCTAAAACCCATAAAATCAGGCGCAAAGGTGGTCGCTGAAGCAAATGCAGATACACTTGAAGGGAAAAAGCGTGTTGTAAGCGTGATTGTCAAACTCGATGATTCACCTGTATTTGAAGGAGAATTCACCTGTTTTGTACTTGATAAGCATGTCCTGGGCTAACTCATTTAAATCTAAAATTTCAAAACTGCAAATCTATTAGCCATGAATCAGGTTGCCCACGAACCTCCCTGGTATCAGTGTTTTTTTGATATATAACCAGGCGTTTTCTGTATTTATTCAATAACACAAACGCCTTATCTTAAAACACATTATACCTGATATTACAACCAGCCATTTTTATTAAGCAAAATTCAAATCCTTTGAAAACTGATAAATAAAAGCGCTATTTTTCGTTGCAATTTAGCTTTCCATCGTATATCAATCCTTTTTTAGAAAATTCATCTAAAAGAACGGAGATATTTGTAAATGAAAAAGCATATAGAAGCAATTGCAGAAGAATTAAAAATAAGAACAAACCAGGTTGCTGCGACTGCGGCTTTGCTGGATGAAGGATCAACGGTTCCGTTTATCGCAAGGTACAGAAAAGAAGTCACCGACAGCCTGGATGAAGTCGTCATAACCAGCATCAGGGATACTCTGGCACGTTTGCGGGAGCTTGATTTAAGAAAAGAAGCAATCCTCAAGTCTATGGAAAAGCATGGACATTTAACCGATGAATTAAAGCAAAAAGTTGATGATGCCCCGACAATGGCACTCCTTGAAGACATTTATCTTCCGTATAAACCAAAAAGAAGAACAAAGGGCACAATAGCAAAGGAAAAGGGACTTGAACCACTTGCCTTTGAAATCCTTGCCCAAAGCGGAATTGACCCGGCAACCTCTGCTATAAAGTATGTTGATGCAGAAAAAGGAGTAGAAAGTGTTGAAGAAGCACTTTCAGGAGCAAGGGATATAATCGCTGAGATAGTAAATGAAAACCCGGAAACCAGGGATAAACTAAGGGGTCTGTTTCTGAAAAAAAGCATGATTTCAAGCAAGGGTACAGAGGGCAAAGAGCTTGAGGGTGCGAAATACAAGGACTACTTCGAGTGGTCAGAACTCCTTGCAGACTCCCCTTCCCACAGGGTTCTTGCAATGAGACGCGGAGAAAAAGAAGATATTCTCAACCTTTCAATCAACCCGCCGGAAGATGAAGCAATCGGCATCCTTACAAATTTTTTCGTAACTGGCAAAGGTATGGATTCGGCCCAGGTGGTTGAAGCTGTGGAAGACTCCTACAAACGGCTTCTTTCAAGGTCAATGGAAACAGAGACCAGGGTCTGGTCAAAGGAAAAGGCTGACCTTGAAGCAATAAAAGTCTTTACAGAAAATCTGCGAGAACTACTGCTTGCACCGCCCATGGGTTCCAAACGGCTTATGGCAGTTGATCCTGGCCTGCGAACCGGGTGCAAGGCTGTTTGCCTTGACCGCCAGGGAAAGCTCCTCCACTATGAAACTTTTTACCTTACAGGCTCGGAAGAAAAGAAAAGGCAAGCCGCAAAAATTGTGTGCGACCTTGCAGAGCGTTACAAAATTGAGGCCGTGGCAATCGGGAACGGTACTGGCGGCAGGGAAACCGAAACGTTTATAAAGGGCCTTAAAAATTTTGACAAAATATCAGTTATAATGGTTAATGAAAGCGGCGCATCGGTATATTCAGCATCAGAGGCGGCTCGGGAAGAGTTTGCAGACCTTGACCTCACCATTAGAGGTGCTGTATCAATCGGCAGAAGGTTAATGGACCCCCTGTCGGAACTCGTAAAAATTGATCCCAAATCCATAGGCGTTGGACAATATCAGCATGATGTTGACCAGTCTGCCTTAAAGCAGTCCCTGGATGATGTTGTGACAAGCTGTGTTAACTATGTTGGAGTAGACCTCAACCGGGCAAGCACCCAGCTTTTGACCTATGTTTCTGGGCTAGGCCCAAGGCTTGCCAAAAATATCGTGGAACACAGAAATCAAAATGGTGCATTTCAAAATAGAACAGACCTGAAAAAAGTAAAACGACTCGGGCCAAAGGCATTTGAGCAGGCCGCGGGTTTCCTGCGTATCGTAAGCGAAGACAATCCCCTGGATGCCAGTGCGGTGCATCCTGAATCATACCACGTTATAAAAGATATGGTAAAAAACCTGGAGTGCTCCGTTGCAGACCTGATAAAGGAAAGAAGCCTCAGAAAACAGATAGACATAGGAAGCTACGTAACCGACAAAATCGGTTTGCCAACCCTTAAAGATATAATGGATGAGCTGGAAAAACCAGGCAGGGACCCAAGGGACAGCTTTGAAGAGTTCTCCTTTGCCGATGGCATTGAAACCATGAATGACCTGGAACCCGACATGAAGCTGCCCGGCATAATCACAAACGTCACAAATTTCGGTGCATTTGTCGATATTGGAGTACACCAGGACGGACTCGTCCATATCAGCGAACTGGCAGACGTGTTTGTAAAGGATCCCAAGGAGTTTGTAAAAGTACAGCAAAAAGTACGCGTCACGGTTCTTGATATTGATATTGACAGGAAACGGATTTCCCTTTCAATGAAGACCGGCAGCCAGTCAAGCGGTAAAGCCTCGAACAGTGCTGACACCAGGGATCAGAAAACCGCCTCTGGAACCAGCAAAAAGGACAACCGCCAAAATACCAAGGTATACAATAAAGGCAAAAACTACAAACGAGACAATAAAAAACAAGGCCCAAAAAAATCGGATCAGGATAAATCCTCGCAGTTTAATAATCCATTTGCTGATTTTTTTAAGTAATTCCTGTATAAAAACGTTCAATTTTGTTCAGGTTCAATCAAACGCTGATATTGTGAAAAAGGCTTCGAAGCTAACTATAAAGATACCAGGAGGTATTGTGCGAAAACTAATAATGATTACGACAATTCTTTTTTTGTTGAATGCATCCTCACTATACGCAGAAACAGGACGATTTGAAACTTTGAGTGACGGAATGCTCGAGGCCTTGACCAGCGAACAATCACAGAGCGTTAATCTTAAAATTGAATTTGACGTGGATTCCGATAAAATAAGAAAAAGTTCACACCCCATATTATTAGAACTCAGCAAAGCACTTAACCACAGGCTTTTAACAACACAAAAAATTGTCATTAAAGGCCATACAGATTCTGATGGATCAGCAGAATACAACAAAAAACTAAGCAAAAAACGGGCAATGGCTGTAAAAGCTTTCCTGGAATTAAAAAGTAATATCTCTCCTCAAAGACTTAAACCTGTTGGCTGCGGAGAAGAGTTTCCACTACTCCCAAATACGTCCCCTGCCAATAAACAGAAGAACAGGCGGGTTGAAATACAGGTTGACCCTGAGTCACAAAGCAACACCGAACACGACCCCTTCAATTCCGAGGGTGATTTTCAAGGATTTTGACTAAACAGAATATTGAGAATTAACTACTGCTTTCAGCACACGCACAATCTTTGATTTTCAGGACGTGCCGGAAAATTTCTTGAGCTTTTGCCGGGTTTTTGCGGTGGTTGCGCTTGACCCGTTTGATGGTAAATTTGTCTTCAAGTTCTTCTACAGAGGCTTTGTTCATGTTTAGTTTTGGATAATCCCTTGCAAGTATCCTGAGGAAGCCAAGTGTCCCGCCCTGCCCTACGTTGTAGGAGGCGATGGCAGCTATGGCTCTCACATCCGGCTGTAGCCGCAATATTTTTCTGTTCACTTTCCAACTGTAATCAAAGTAGTATTTGAGTAGCATCGCAGAAAACATCAGGTTTGATTCAGGATTAAAAACATTTCCAATATCGTTTCCGTATTTCTTTTCCAGTACCTTTGAATACACAGGGTGTACGGCTGCATACTTGTCGGGCAGCATGGTTCCCCTCCGTACCTTTTTGCACAGCGACCTGACCAGGTTGATATTTTTGCCGAATTTGTAGCCTCTTTTTAAAAGCTGCTTTGATGTTTCCTTTATTATTTGTTTTGAAAGGGTATCTGGCGTTTTGTAGGTTCCTGGTTCCGGCATTCTCTCTATGTCTGGAAATTTTGGCGAAAACCCCATCTCCTTCATTATTTCAAGCACAACCGGGTCACGGTAAATATTGCCCAAATGAATGGTTGCAGCCTGGAGCCTCAATTCATGCAGATCCTTCTGCCTAAGTATATTAACCTGCTGCATCCCAACGGTTGTAAGCTGTCCAAGCCCAACTGCACCAGTATGGCTTGCAATTTTGAAGTCAAACTTGGATTCCTGGAACAAAAGACATAAAAATGTAGGAAAGGGCAACTGGAAAAAATGTGCCGCAGTATGCTGTGCAAGGTATATTTGCAGGGCCTGATTTTCCATGTATTCATACTTCTGGTTTTCTGTAATCTTTATCATGAACTCTTTGTACCACCTTGACCTCAGGACATGATCAATGAGATCCGGGATTTTCTTCTGGCTCGGCAGTCCTTCAACACGCCTTTTATAGCGAAGCCAGCTTATGGTGTTCCAGGTGATTGCAAATCTGTAAAAACGCTCAAGCTCGGCATTGGGGTGATCGTGGGTCTTCATAAAGTTCTGATAATACTTGTCAGCAGCCTTCATTAAATCTGCTTTTGACAGGTCGCTTATATATGTTATTTGCTTGGAAGCATTATGAAGAGGATTTTTCTGGTATATGCTGACATCATTTTTATTGATTTTTGTTTGCTTTTTTCTACTTGAATTTTTTTTGCTATAAGTGATAACAGGCAGCTTCCGGCTTTGTCTAATCCACCTTATCTTATTTTCAGCTTTGGTCCTGTGCCTGGTTTTGGGATACATATTCAGGAAATGGTTCAAAGCCTGGAGGGTATTTGCGTTTTCTGCGTATACATATTGAAGCTGCTCAATCCTTTCGGCGATTACTTCCGGGGCTATCCTGACAGGGTATTTAAGCAAAAACTGTTTATAGGGAGCAATTGATTTTGTCTTTATTGCCTTTTCATAACAGAGTCGCTCCATTCTATATAGAATTTCATCCTTGCGCTCGGTCTGGGGATACTTTTTTAAAAACCGATCATAAGCCTCAACTGCATCTATCTTGCCTGCCTGCTGGTAATCCAGGGTTTCCTGGCTTGCGCATCCATAAGACAGCATAAATAGAATTAAGACAAAAAGCATTTTTGCTTTTAGATTTATCATAGTATCAGCTTCTCGGGTGAAACTTTTTATGGGTTTCTATAAGATAATCCCGCGCAACATGTGTGTAAATCTGGGTAGTGGAAATATCCACATGCCCAAGCATAGTCTGAACCGAACGCAAATCTGCCCCACCCTCCAGCAGATGGCTGGCAAATGAATGCCTGAATGAATGGGGTGTTATCCTGGTTGCAAGCCCTGCTTTTTTTGCATATTGCTTGACCAGCTTCCAGAACCCCTGTCTCGTCATTGGTTTTCCCGCCCTTGCAACAAAAAGATACTCACTTTTTATTGTCCGCAGCAGCAAGGGTCTTGCCGTATCAACATACTCCCTGACCTTGTCCCTGGCATAGGAACCAATAGGCACAACACGCTCCTTGGAGCCTTTGCCAAACACCCGAACAAAACCAGCCTCAAGATTCACGTTCAGCAACTTGATGTTGATAAGCTCCGATGCCCTCAAACCAGCGGCATACAAAATTTCAAGCATTGCTGCATCCCGCATTCCCCTTGGTTTCTTTTCATCGGGAGCCTGAAGCATCAATTGAATATCATCATATGAAAGTGTGATCGGCAGCTTGAGACCGCTTTTTGGAAGATCGATCATCTTTGCCGGGTCACGCTTTATTATTTTTTCGCTGACAAGAAACCTGTAAAAGCCCCTCAGGGTAACCAGGTGCCTCGCCCTTGACCGCCCGCTGACCTCATTGTTCCTCAGGTCAATCAAATGCTTTAAAATTGCCGGAGTATCAGCTTCCTCGATCGAGGCAATCTTGTTGTCCTTCAAAAAATCAATATACCTGGCAATATCACTCCCGTATGACTCCAGGGTATTTGTCGATAACCCCTTTTCAATCAGAAGATAATCCATGTATCGATCAACAAGGTAGTCAAAGTCTGTCATGATAAACAAACCGCATTGTTTTTTTCACACTTGAATAAGTTTGTATAAAATATTTTTATTACCATTATTACTATTGCAGAATTCTTAAAAAGATACAAGTTCCAATCTGTTGAGAACCTCAACGCCATCCATGGTAACCAAAACCATATTCTCAAGCCGCACCCCGCCCCACTCAGGCAGATATATACCCGGCTCCACCGTAAAAACCATGCCAGGCTCAAGAGGAACATCACTCAAGGGGCTTATTCTGGGCTGCTCATGGACAGCAAGCCCCACGCCGTGACCCAGACCATGCCCAAAGTATTCGCCATATCCAGCATCTTCAATATGCCTGCGTGCAATTGCATCAATTTCTTTTGAGCTTATCCCCGGCTTTATTTGTTCGGTTGCACTTTGATTTGCTTTTAGCACGGTTTCAAAAACATCTTTAAATTTTGCATCTGGCTCCCCAATCACAAAGGTTCTTGTGGTATCCGAGCAATAGCCGTCCAGCCTTGCACCAAAATCAAAGAGTATTGGCTCATTTTTTTTAATAACTCTGTCGGTCGGGACTGCATGGGGCAATGCACTGTTTGGCCCGGATGCAATAATAGGTGGAAAAGACATCTCCTGTGCGCCCTTGTCGCGCATAAGTTTTTCAAGTTCCCATGCAACCTGTTTTTCAGTCATACCCACAAGCCCTGGCAGTGCAATGATCTCTGAAAATGAAGACTCAGCTACGGCAAGTGACTTTTTTATTGCTTTTATTTCATCACTATTTTTCAAAACCCTCAGGCTTTCTACAATGCCCTCGGTGGATATTAACTCTATGTCGTTATTTTCTGATTCAAGGGTTTGCTTAATCTTCTCATAATTTTCAAGGGTAAGTCGAACGCTCTCAAATCCCAGTAAGATATTGGGTTTCTCAATTTTGAGCTGCCTGATGATTTCGCCGATTTCCCTGGCCAGGCCTTTTTTATAACAGTATATTTCAAACTCAGAGGCCTCATTCTTCGCCTGGATAAGATACCGCGAATCAGTAGCAAGTATAAGTTTGTCCATTGTAATAAAAAGTGCGCCAGAAGACTCATCAAACTGTGTATCATCTGCTGCAAATCCGCTCAAAAACCTTCTATTTTCATCAATAAGCACGAGCAGGACATCAAGACCTTTTTCTTTTATCCTGGCCCTTACTTTTTCAATCCTGTTTTCCATTTTTTCCTCCAGCCATCTGTGGTCATTTAATATGGTTCCCAAGCTCCAAAAATGACATGATAATTTTTTTATTAATTATTTATAGATAAACCAAGGCGCAGGAAATTTCAACAGCAATCGTACTGAATGTTTTCCTGATGCAGTTTTTGTAAAAGGCATTCCACAGTAAAATCCATATAAGGCTGTAATCTAATTAAGTTTAAAATCATTTTTTTAGTCATTATTGACTATCGTATTCAAGTGATGTATATATGAAAAATATTACTTCATTTAAATTTGATTACTGTCATATATCATCAATTCATCCCAACAGCTTAGTGGAGGCTCTATGAAGCTAAAGGTAAAGGACGCTGAAAGATGTGTCGGTTGTGAGACATGTATGTTTGCGTGTTCCCGCAGGAGTGGCAGTGGAGGACTCGGCAGTTCCAGCATAGGAATCAGATCAGCAGGAGGAATGTCAAAGGGTTTTGTTGTAGTTATTTGCAGGTCATGCGATGACCCACCCTGTGCAAAGGCATGTCCTACTGGTGCAATTACCGTTAAAAAAACTGGCGGTGTAAAGGTAGATAAAACTCAATGTATTGGGTGTGAAGATTGTAGAAGAGCATGCATATTAAAAGCTGTTTTTTGGAACAATGAAACTCAGAAACCATTGATTTGCGTCCAGTGCGGAACGTGCGTGAAGTATTGTTCACACGGGGTGCTGGAACTTCAAAAATAACAAACTTGCAGTATGCAAATTGTTTTTTAAGTGATTTTAAAAATGTTGCCTGACTGACTTAACTAATATTCTTTTCATCCAGGTGCAAACATACAATCGGAGGCAATCCATGGGAGTCCCAGAAACATTATCAAAAGTCCTTTATGTTGACCTTTCAAATAAAAGTTTCACTTCTAAAAAGCGAGAGGATCTCTTTGAAAAATATTTAGGTGGTGCGGGTGTAGCCTCCCAGCTCCTCCTTGAAGAATGTCCTGAAGGTGTTGATCCATATGACCCTGAAGCTCCAATAATCCTGGCTGTTGGGCCTTTAACAGGACTTCTTCCACTGGCATCAAAGACCGTTGCAGTATTCAAATCGCCCCTTACGAAAAACTTCGGGGAAAGCCACGCAGGGGGCAGAAGTGCTATTGCAATCCGCATGGCAGGTTTTGGAGCAATAGTAATAAAAGGTGCAAGCAAATTCCCTATATATATTTCCATCCATGATGGGAAAGTATTTTTCAAAAATGCAGAGACCCTCTGGGGCATGAGCAGTTGTGT
>JAOZSB010000451.1 GCA_029939895.1 Desulfobacterales bacterium | reverse complement strand
CTTTTTGTGAACAAAAAAGGTTTTTCCCCCCAGCCCCCCCTTTTCCCAAAAAACTTTAGATTAGGGGATGCGACAATTTTATTAGTAAGTAATTTTAGTGCATGAGCTAAGGCGCACTGTTTGCTGCGTCGTCTAAAGCTCCTTGTTCGGGCATTGCTTCTTTCGGTTCCTTCCATATGTATAAATACCAGTAGATTGGCATTGCTATCATGTTCCCAAGGAACAGGATGACTGCCCACAAAACCTTCTTGTCCTGAGGCATTCTTTCTGTCCTGAAAACGTGAAGGATGTAGATCACTAGCAAAGCGATAAGTTCTATCATTGTTAAAAAATGCAGGATAAAAATGACAGCCATGATGGGTGGCATGCCTGAGGAATTTCCTTCATTAGAAAAACCATAAAATATCATTCCAAATACTGTACACATGAAAAGAATTAAGTACAGAAAGGGCCATGCTGTGAAGGCTGCCAGTATGATCTTTTGTGCTTTACTCATTATCGTCAGCCTCTGCCCTCAGTCTGCTGTTTTCATCCATTCTGGCTTTCAGTTTTGGAAAAAGATTCACGTCTGTGTGGGGCAGGAACAGGGCCGCTATGTAGTGATCCATGTATGACGGGGTTTCAGAAAGCTCAAAATTTGTCATCATGACTGTTACGTCGCCAACATCCCGGCGGATCTGGTTTGTCAGGGAGCTCATTTTTGCGCCCATGAGGGATGAGTTGCCTATGTAGATTACCTTTTCAGGGTCCATTTCAGGGAGCAGGCCTATTGTCATGGCTTTTTCAAGGTCAATGTAGCTGCCGAAACCGCCTGCTAAAAGGATTTGTTCAATATCGCTCATGCCAAGCCCGACTTCGTCAAGGAGCGTCTGGCATCCGCTGTAGATTGCGCCCTTTGCCCGGATCATGTTTTCGATGTCGATTTCGTTCAGGGTGATGTCGCGCCCAATCTGGGTTTCATCTGCCCATGCAAGGACAAACTCCCAGATGCCCTCCCGATCCCTTATGCGTTTTGTGTCGAGTTCTCGCTCAAATTTCCCCTGGTTGTTGATTATGCCAAGTTCGAACATGGTGGCAGCTATGGTGATAAGGCCACTGCCGCATATGCCCTTGGGCCGGACATTGCCAATGGTCAGGTTCATTGGTTCCAGGTTTACGGGGTTTATGGAGCAGTCTTCGATTGCGCCCTTTTGCGCTCTCATGCCGAATTCGATTCCACCGCCTTCGAGTGCCGGGCCTGCGGAACAGGCTGCGCATGCCATCCAGTCTTTGTTACCGACTACGATTTCAGCGTTGGTGCCGATGTCTATGAACAGGGTCAGCTTCTCGGTTCGGTACATTCCAGAACCCATTACGCCAGCCACGATGTCGCCGCCCACGTAGCTTGAAATCTGCGGGAACACCAGTGCAGACACATGATCGGCAACGTTCATTCCAAGGTCAGCCGCTCTGACCGGCGGGTAAAGGGTGGCTGCCGGCACATAGGGTGCACGCCTGATATATCTGGGGTTTACCTTGAGCAGAAGCTGGGTCATGGTGGTGTTGCCTGCAAGGGTGATTGACGAAATTTCATCACAGGCAACCTCGGCTGTTTTAACTAATTTGGTAAGAATTTTGTTAATTGATTCTATAACCGCCTTGTGCAGGGTGTCGAGTCCCCCTGGTTTTTCTGCAAAAACAAGCCTGCTGATAACGTCTTCCCCGTAGCTGACCTGACCGTTAAACACGCCATACTGTGCCATTACTTCACCGGTCAAATTGTCAAGTATTTGCCCATAAACGGTTGTGGTTCCTATGTCTATGGCGATGCTGAAATTTCGGCCAGTAGTATTGCCAGGCTGAATGTTTGTGATTCTGGTTTTACTTTTTTTCCTCACAGCCCTTTCCAGGGTGACAGTGACGCAAAAATCCTCCTCGCGCAAAATGTCCGGGAGCTTTCTAATAGTATCGAGGTTTAGTTGCAGCCGATGTTCCTCGTACTGTATCTGAAGGTGCAGGACAAGCCGTGTTACATCGGGAAGGTGATCCTGGGTATCGGGCAGGGGCAGCTCAAGGTAAAATTTTTCAATTGGCGGAAGAAATAATCCCTTTTCCTTGAGTTCATCAAGGTCAGCTTCCTGAATTCTTGCGGTCTTCCGTGGCGGAGCCTTTAGAAGCGCGCTTTCATCAACTATCGATTCTGACGGTATCCTGACTGTAATATCGCCTGTTACATTTGCTTTACATGCAAGACGCACTCCCTTATCAATATCCTCCTGGCTTACCCGCTCAGAAAGGCCTCCTTCGACCTCGCCTTCCTCTATATGAATGCGGCACTTGCCACACACGCCTTCACCACCGCATGATGCATTGATATGCACACCCGCATCCATTGCGGCCCGGATCAGGTTGGTTCCATCCTTTACATTGATTTCTTTATTGTATGGCTCAAAACAGACTTTGTGTTCAGAAGACATTGGAAACTCCTTATTTTTTCGATGATGCCTTGCCTGTATGCAAAACAGATTCGGATTTTATAGAACTTATTTTTATAGATACAACTTATTGCTGCCTCTTGTCAATAATTGCAGGAAATAATTTTCTTCCATGCTGCATCTGTTTGAGAATTTGTAGAAATGGATCATCAATATGTGATGTTTATATAATGACTCCTAAATTTTTACAATATGCTGTTTTGTATTTGCCTGTTTCGGACTTCATGGAAAAAAAACATTGACACCTGTATAATAATCAATTAGGTTCTAATTAAATTATCTAGTAAAAATTGAATAATATCCAAGCATGCATCAATGGGGTTGTGTGCAAAAAAAAATGTACTCAGGAAAGGATGTGTTTATGAAAAGATTAGCAATATCTCTAATGATTATCCTGTTTGTTTCAGGATGTGCATCTACACCAACAAAGAATATCGAAGCATTTGGCCTTGCAACAAAAAATGTGACCAACAAAATTGACACCTTGATGAGTCAGTACAATTCAGCGGAAATCAATGACACCATTACATCTGTGGCACAAAGCAAAAAATCGTTTAAAATTTATAGCTTTGCCCCCATAGAAAAAGTGTTAGCAAGAAAGGCGAATAAAAAAAATTACGCTCTATATAAAGCAAATGATGCTCTGGGAAAGTATGCCGAAGCCTTATCCGGGCTGGCCAAAGCAGGTGACAGAGGTAAAACAGACCTGGCTGCAACAAAGCTTTATGCTTCCATATATAATTTTAATAAGCAGTATAAAATTTTGAATGAAACAACAACGGATCTGATTCCAAAAGAAAAAATTGCTATATTTGGAAAAATTGTTGCTGGTGTTTCTGGTTTGTATTTTGAACAAAAACGAGGCAAAGCAATTAGGAGCTGTTTCTAAATTAATTATTGTAGCCAAATCAAGCAAGAGGCTATGAG
>JAOZSB010000105.1 GCA_029939895.1 Desulfobacterales bacterium | reverse complement strand
TTAACTATTTATACTATAGATTACTAATTATTTCAATCCATTTTTTAAGTAGTGTCTTATTTAATGTGATCAAGAAAAAATGAACACTCCTTTTGTGCTGCTTGTTTCATGGCTCAGTTATTAGCCTGAACGCCCTGGTTTTAAATTTTGAAAATATTTTTTCTTTTTCTCGGTTGCATTGATCACCTCATTTAATGGTTAAAATCCATTCTTAAAAATGGATCCATTATTTCTAAGCCAGAGCAGCCATAATCAATTATTGTAATTGGACAGATGGATACGATGGAAAATAAAGTGTTAGCGACTCAAGCAAGTGAAAAACTATGCCATTAGAATGGTTTGTGGAGTCCGGCCTGGCCTGTGGGTCAAGCGTCAGGAGTTAAGTAGTTCGCCTGGTACATAGAACGTATGCCCGGTTGTGTGAGAAGAGAAAACAGTCAAGGTTCCTCTGCCTGATCAAAGAAAGTCATAGTTGAAAAACGACTAACAAAACCGAGTTAAAATGAAATACTATTCATATCCATATAAAATTTCAGCAATATGTTTATCAGACTTATCCCTTGTTGCCAGTTTTGTATGAAAAATTGCCGGGGCTTTGTCCATATAAGAAATGTCGCACCCCCAGGTGCTGACGTATATGACAAGCTCCTGTGTATCACTATCAATGCTGTTGATTTCACCAACGCTGTCTTTGATTTTACTATTTATGATATCAAAATTCTTTTTTACTTTTTCGCGAAATCCAGGATGTTTCAACAAAACATTGTTGAGTACCCAGGTCTTGGGCTTATACCAATTTTCATCTGATGGGAGAGTTTTAAAAAAAGTTACTTTATGTGGAGTTATTCCCTGGGCCTGAAAGATGCTATCCATGCGATTCCTGAAGGTGGTCAGGGTCGAAGAAAAGTTTTTATCAATATTATCGAAAAAAGTCAGCCAGTGACCGCTTGAAACAAAAAAATGTTGAATATTTTTTTGCCAGTTTTCTAAAAATAAATCTGTTATTGCAGCAGCAGAGTTATTTGTTTCTATTGTTTTTATAATTTCAAGGATATTGATTTTTTTAAATCGTTCCAATAATTCAGGGAACTGGCAGGTTGTAGTATAGGCAGCATGGGCGTAATAATCTCTTTCAATGCTGTTGTTGTATTCAATTACTTCAATCAGGTCATGGAGTGTCTGTGCATACAAAACGATAGAGCCAGGCAGGCCAGAGCTTTTAATTTGGTCGAAAACCTTTGCTGCTTCATTATCATCGCCCTGATTGAACAAGCCAAGCTTTTGCATGAATTCACTCTTATTGACGAGCAATTCATTTATCCAAAAATCATTTTGGGACTCATTGATTTCAATTAAATCTTTATTTACAACTTCTAATGCTTTTAGTTTTGAATCGAATCCCTTTTTCTCTTTTAGTAATTTTTCCAGCACGCCCTTTTCTTTACCCAATTCTAATAACAGGTCTTCTACCTCCACCTTATTTTTGCTCAATGTTTCTAACTCTTGCTCTACTGTCGATTTTGACTTGGTTAGTCCATCTAATTTACCTTTTGCTTTACCAGTGGATTTGTGTAATTTTGCATTTAGTATTTTTAATTTTTTTAGTTCAGCTTCAACCTCTTTTTTGGTTTTGATTACTTCTACTTGACCAGTGAATTCATGATTGATTTGTTTCTGCTTACCAAGTTCAATCTGCAATTGAGCATTCTCATCCCCAAGGCGGTCCAGGGTACTTTGCAGGCCCTCCATTTTAAGTAACAGTTCACGAATTTTTTGTATGTTACTGGCTAACTTTTTATCTAATGGCAGTCTGCTAATTTGAGAGAAATATTCTACTAGTTGAAATGTGGATGTTACTTCATCTTGTGTTGCTTTTAATTTTTGAACTCTTTCTATCAGTTGCTGGTTGTCGTCATAAAACCCTAAATTTTCGAGAACATTTGTTGTTTTGTTTTTTTCATCAAAATATCTTTTGGCAGCCTCATTTTTTTCGGTTATTCTTTTATTGGCGTGGCGTAACTTATACATCAAGACTACGCAGCCAACACACAATAAGAATATTATAAAGCCAATTAGCATTAATAGACCGGAAATATCTTCAATGGGGCTGAATTTGGTTTGATTATTGGAGGCTCTTAATTTATCAATTATTCTTTTTTGGACATCATTGTATTTAAATTGATTTGCATTAGCTGTTAAATCATCACTGACTGTGACAATCCCTTTTTGATACAAGGGGATTGTAGCTTTTTTCTGCACAGCTCTAATTTGTTCGCTATAATACTTATAATCTATAGATGTTGGTATCTTTCTCAACTCTGCCTGTGCCGATATCAGAAGATCTCTGGCTTTCTTTTCAAAGGTTTGAATTCCTTTTGCCTTTTCTAATTTTTCTTTTGCTGATGCGATTGCCCTGCCTGATTCTTCTTCAATATTTTTAGCTTTATCAACTAAAGTGTTTATCTCTTCTACTGCAATGTCAACCTCGCCGTCAAAGATGGCAAGTAGTTTTTTTAGTGCAAACATTGAAGGGCTTGTCGGGATAGATTGATTTACTGCGTTTCTTCTATAACTTAAGCTTTCACTTTTGGATATAATTTGCCTATATGGTATCCTGGCGTTTTCCAAAGAATAGAGTGCTTTATCGCTTACTCTTTCAATGTCAGCATACATATTTAACAGTTCTTCTTTTCTCTTTCTGGCTTTTCCAATTTCTTTTTCCACCTGTTTAATAAGACTAATAATGTTGATGCTTATTTGAACACGTTTTAGTGTAATTAGTTCATTCCAGTCATTTGAAATGCTAAATTTAATTTCAGGCATAAGGTTAGTATGGATTTGAGCAACTACTTCAGCGGGTGAAGTAAAAACTCTATTAGGCTTTTTTTCAAAAAAAATCTTGGGATAAAGTGATATTTTGACTCTATCTCTTTTATTTAGTTTGAGATCAATTTTTTGAGGAGTTATAACATTTATGTTTTTTGAATTATGATATATTACTGAAGATAGACGATTGAGCTTTAAAATTAGATTTTTTAAGTCAGTTGCACCTAAAACCGCTTTGTTTGAGTTCTGATACAGGAAGTACTCATTATTTTTTTTATATGTAACGTGATAGAGCCACATATTTTGCATGTGGCCATCCCTGTTTTTATCTTTGTCCTTGACGCCTTTAGTAAGCTTTGTAGCCTGGAAAAGAGTTATGTCAATGAAACCAGAAGTAAGGTCGGGTTTGTAGAGCCAGTAATGATATACATTAAAGAGCCTTGATTTTATAATAATGTTTTCCTTATGCGCTGCGAAGACATGAATCGTTTCAGGTGCACCGCTGGCCGCAAGTCCCACGCCGGATAAAAAACAGGTCGAAATAATGCAACAGACTACAATAATATTTCGCAACATGTTACGCTCCCCATTGGAAGTAAAAAAACTTTTGCCAAAAAAAGTGTCGATGCGAAAACTGTTATTGTTTTCGCACGCACTATTTAATTCTAAGTATTTTATAACATAGCATTGTTACTAACAAATTAAAACCAATTCTATAATATATCTCACAAATTAAATCATTATTATTTTGGTGGCAGCTTGCTGATACGTAATGATAGTTCTTCAAGCTGAGGTTTACCTGCTTCTGAAGGTGCATCAGTCAGTATGCAGGATGCCTTTTGTGTCTTTGGAAATGCTATCACATCCCTGATTGATGCTTGACCTGTCAGCAGCATAGTCAGTCTGTCAAAACCAAAAGCAATGCCACCATGGGGTGGAGCACCGCTTTTCAGGGCTTCTAGGAGGAAGCCAAACTTTGCTTCAAAGTCATTTTTTTCAAGTCCCAAAGCTTCGAACACACGCTGTTGTAATTCATAATCGTGTATACGGATACTTCCGCCACCAATCTCCGTGCCGTTGAGTACCAGGTCGTAGGCTCTTGAGCGTACATTCCCAGGATCTTTTTCTAAAAGATCGTAATCTTCTTCAAAGGGTGCAGTAAAAGGATGATGCAGTGCCTGCCAGCGCTTATCGGTGTCACTATACTCAAACATCGGGAATTCAGTTATCCATACAAAATTGAACTCATCCCCATTTATTAAGTTTAAGTTCTCTGCAATTTTGTTTCGCAGGTACCCCAGAGCCTCATTTGTTATTGATGGCTTGTCAGCAACAAAGAATACAAGGTCGCCTGGTTCCATGCCAATACGCTCTTTGAGTGCGTCTTTTTCTTCATCTGAGAAGAATTTGGCAATCGGAGACTGCCACTTGTCTTCACGAACCTTTATCCATGCGAGTCCTTTTGCCTTGTATATGGCTACAAAGTCGGTCATATCATCAATGTCTTTTCTGGACATGTCCATGCAGCCCTTGGCATTGAGTGCTTTTACTATTCCGCCTTTTTTTACTACGCTGGCAAAAACCTTGAAGTCTGATTTTTCTACAATGTCTGAAACTTCTGTCAACTCCAGGCCGAACCTCATGTCTGGTTTGTCAAGGCCGTACCTGTCAATTGCATCAGAATATTTAAGACGATTGAATGGTGTTTTCAGTGTTTTTCCCAAAATTTTACTGAAAAGTTTAGCTATCATGCCTTCGCTAACTGCCATTATTTCTTCTTCGCCTACAAAAGACATTTCCATGTCGATTTGTGTGAACTCTGGCTGGCGGTCGGCACGAAGATCTTCATCCCGGAAGCATTTGACGATCTGGTAATATTTATCAAATCCAGCGACCATTAAAAGTTGTTTAAAAAGCTGGGGTGATTGGGGCAGTGCGTAGAACATGCCGTGGTTAACCCTACTTGGCACCAGATAGTCCCTGGCTCCTTCAGGTGTGCTTTTTGTCAGGAATGGAGTTTCAATCTCCAAAAATTCATTATCATTGAGAAAGCTTCGTATTGCCTGGGATGCCTTGTGGCGTGTGATTATATTTGCCTGGATGCCGGGTCTTCTTAAATCGAGATGCCTGTGCTTGAGGCGCAGGGTTTCTGATACGTCTATCCTGTCCTCGATCAGGAACGCCGGGGTCTCGGCCTGATTAAGGATTTTTAACTCCGAAACCATAACTTCGATTTCTCCGGTTTTCAGGTTTTTGTTTATCATGCCATCGGGTCTTGCGCTAACTTTACCCCTGGCAGCAATTACGAATTCGCTGCGTAAAATATGGGCCTTTGCATGAACCTGGCTTTCGACTTCCGGATTGAAAACAACCTGGGTTATGCCTTCTCTGTCCCTCAAGTCAATGAATATGACACCGCCGTGATCCCTGCGTCTTTGCACCCATCCCATCAAGACGACTTCCTTATCCATATCGTCTGCGCTTAATTCACAACAATGATGTGTTCTTCTCATGCCTTCTAACAGATCAGTCAATTGCTTATCCTTTCTAATGCTTATTGCTATGTCAGCAAGCTTTTTATCGATTCGACTACATTGTCAACCGGGATGTCTGCCTGCTGTTTTGTTTCCATGTTTCTCAGAACCAGGTTGCCCTGCTCAAGTTCATTTTCTCCGACCATCAGTACATATTTGGAATTTAGTCGATTGGCTCGTTTCATCATGCTTTTAAGGCTTTTGCCGGAAAGCTCAATTTCAGTCCTGATGCCCTTTAAGCTTAATCCAGAACCCCATTCAAAGGCGAATTCGGCTGCTTTTTCACCCATAGGGGCAATGAAGACATCCGGCTTTTGTTCCATACTCTTTGCATCCATACTGCAAATTTCAACAAGCCTGTCAAAGCCGATAGCAAAGCCTATGCCTGGAATTTCAGGGCCGCCAAGGAGTTTTACAAGACCGTCATATCTACCACCACCTGCCACAGAGTTCTGAGCGCCCAGGGAACTGGTCTGTATCTCAAAGGTCGTACGTGCATAATAGTCGAGTCCTCTTACCAGCCGTTTGGCGATTACATAATCAACGCCCTGGCTGTCAAGAGCCTTTTTTACGGCTGTAAAGTGCTTTGTACATTCTTCACACAGGTAGTCGGTTATTGCTGGCGCATTTACCAGTGCTTCTATACATGTCGTTTTTTTACAATCAAGTACCCTCAAGGGGTTGCGATCTTTTCGTCTTTTGCAGTCATCGCACAGCTTGTCGAGTCTTTCATCTAAAAAGTCAACAAGGGCCTGTTTGAATTTTGGCCGGCATGTCTGGCAGCCTAGTGAGTTGATGTGGGGGCTGACATCCTTTACCTTTAAATCCTTGAAGATCGTCATTGCCAGGAGTATAATCTGGGCATCAATATACGGTGATTCCACACCAAACACTTCTGCATTTATCTGGTAGAATTGGCGAAATCTTCCTTTCTGGGGTCTTTCACGCCGGAACATTGGGCCTATTGTGTATAGTTTTCTAACAGGGTCCTGAGCATAGAGTTTGTGCTGAATATAGGCTCTTACTACCGATGCAGTGGCCTCTGGGCGCAGGGTGATCATCTTGCCCTTGCTTTGCTCCATTGTGTACATTTCTTTTTCTACTATATCGGTGGCCTCTCCAATGCTTCGTTTAAAAAGATCGGTTTTCTCCATCATTGGCGGCCTTATCTCTGAAAACCCAAAAACTTCAAAGTTTCTCCGAGCGATAGTCTCAATTGATTGCCAGAGTTCCACCTCGCCTGGCATTATGTCTTTAAATCCTTTTATTAGCTGTATCATCAATAAATCCGTTCATTTTTTGTATCTGTACTATTTTACCAGGGGTGCACCAGTCTTGCTTGCAAGGTTCAAAATAATTTCAGCATGTTTATTGGCAGCACCAATATTTTTCATGAGTGCCAGTTTGCCAGCCGCACCATTTTCTTCAGCTTTTTTCCTGTCCAGGCAGAGTTCAACTGCCTTTTGAGATAGCTCATCCACGTTTTTAATTGGTACACCTGCGTTATTCGATTCCAGAAGGCTTACAGCATCTTTGAAGTCATCCATTGAAGGCCCGTATAGAACAGGTTTTCCCCAAACCACTGCCTCCAGCAGGTTCTGCCCGCCAAAGGGGACAAGGCTTCCGCCACTGAATGCGATTGTCGCAGTGCTGTATGCTGCCAGCAAATCCCCCATTGTGTCTATGACCACAACGTCTGGTCGCACTGGGTTTGAGATTTTTGCATCTGTCGACTTTACATCATTTTTGTCCCTGAGGGTCATTTTGGTCATGGAGGTTTTGAGCTCACACAAAAATCCCGCCCTGACTGCCGCATCCTTAACCCTGCTGGCTTTTCGCACATGGCGTGGGGCTAAAATAAGGAATGCATTTGGATCAACCGCCTTTATTTTTTTAAAGGCTTCAAGTACTAAACTGTCCTCAAACGCCCTTGTGCTTCCTGCCACAAAGACAGTCTCTGTGCCTGTCAGCACATATTCCTTCCTTGTCGTTACTGTGTCAATGGACGCAGCCCTTTTAATTAACAGGTCATACTTGGCGTTTCCATTAACCTGAACTTTTCTGTTTGCAGCACCTATGGATGTTATCCTGCGGGCATCAGCAGTACTTATCATGCTTAATGCATCCATGCTGACCAGAACCTCCTGCATCAGGCTTTTTATTCTCCTGTAGCTTGATACGGAGCGTACTGAAATTCTACCGTTTACTATTGCTGTGGCAGCCCCATTTTTTTTTGCTTCCATAATAAGGTTCGGCCATATTTCCGTTTCAAGGCAGACAAACACGTCAGGCTTTAGCTGCCGCATGGCCTTTCTTACGGAAATTGGGTAATCCAAAGGAGCATAAATGCATGTGACCTTGCTGTTTAAGCTTTTTAGAGCATACTCACGACCGTGTTTAGTGATGGTGGAAAGTATGATCGAAACTTCAGGATTGCTTTGAATTACTGCATTGATAATTCCTTCTGCTACGCCGACTTCTCCTACTGATGCAGCATGTATCCATATCCTGGGGCTGTTAGACAACTTCTTTAACAACTCCTCAGGGTAAAATCCCAGTCGTTGACCAAAGTCTTTTCTGTGATTCCCGGAAGCCAGCGAATATATTCCAAATAGCGAAATTCCTACAGGAAAAAGACCAGCGGTCAGGGTTTTGTATGCATTATAGCCTATCATATTGTATTAAGCTTAATTGTTACTAAGCTTGTCTTTTCTTTAACCCACATTTATTTCAGGTTGTTTTTATTCCTACTCGTTAGAGTCTGGGGCCTCAATAAACTTTCCTTTTCTAACCATCAGCATATATAGCTCTTTTTGAGCCTCGCCAGTGGTATCAAATGAAGTGAGGCCAGTTACGCCATTATAGTTTTTAAAATTTCCGAGTATCCGTGCCAGATCCGTTCTTGACCTGATATCCGGGTTCATTATTGTCTCAAAAAGCATCATAGCGGAGTCATATGCAATTGCTTCAAGAAAGCCGGGCCTTTGATCGTAAATTTTCATGAAATCATCAACGAATTTTTGCACCCTGGGCTGGGGACTCTCTTCAAAAAAACCATCGGCAATTCTAACGGGTTTTAAAAACCTTTTTGCCATGGAGATCAGCTCTTCAGAATGCATATAGCTTGTGCCGAGGATGTAAACATCTTCTATGTCATAGTATGCAAGCTGCGGGATTGCCAGGCCAGCCCTGTTTGGTGAATCAGGTATAAAAACAGCCTTGAAATCAACGATGGAGCCTAGTTCTTCTTCCTCTTCTTTTTTTTCTTCAGCTATGTCCTCATCCGGGTTCAGGAGGGGCTCCTCATCAATCACCTCTGGTTCTGCGAATCTCTCAGGATAGGCGAATTCCAAAAGATCTTCTGGAATTTTATAATGCAGACCCACCATTTTTTTTATGGATTCGCCATAGTCGGTGCCAGTGGTATCGTAAGACTCTACACCCGTGACCCTCCCACCCTGGAGTGCCACCTCGTCCCAGAAAAGATTCATGTATTTTTTCCCATAGGCATCATCTGGATACAGGATCGCAAAATCCTTCACCATTAGTTGCTCTTTGGCGTATGTGGCGAGCGTTCTTACAATCATTTTTGGAGTCATGAAGTTTCTGAAAATAAACGGCCCTGTCTCTGGGATGCCATCCTTTTGTGAAAAAGCTATCATAGGTATTTTGAGAGCCTGGGCCTTAGTAGCTGCTCCCTCGGTGGTCAGCATTGGTCCAAGTATTGAACCGACCCTGGCTCTGGAAAGTTCATTGACTGCCTCATATGCTTTTGAATGGTCACCTTCTGTGTCTTTGATTACAATCCTGATATCTTGAGCATCCTGCCTTTGGCTGAATTCGTTTAAGGCAAATTCTATTCCTTTTAGTGCCTTTGTTCCGAACACGCCGTATTTACCACTCAAGGGGAGAAGTACGCCCACTGTGAACCTGTCAAACTCAGGGGCTTTTAAAAGCTCGCCATATAGCTCTTTGGCAGCGAAATAATATTGATGATCAGGGTAGTTTTTCATGAAATCTTCAAGGGCAATTTTCGCTTCTTCGGTCATGCCTGCACCTGAGTAGCGATCGCCCAGCCAGTACAGCAAATAGGAGTATCCCTGGGCCTGATCAATCTTTACTATCACGGCTTCGAGTGTCTGGGTGTCAACATTACTAACGGCAGCTTCTAATTTTTCTGCTACCTGACCTTTTTCAGCACCCTGTGCACTGTCCATTGCCTTTGAATAAGCCAGTACAGCATGGGGCCACGATTCAAGTAACATGTATGAGTTTCCAAGAATGCTGAAGGCCCTGACCACCTGGATTCTGGACGTCAGTTTTTTATGAAAAATTTCAGTCTGACGGATAACTTCTTTGTGCTTGCCCTGTGTATAGAATGTCAGCAATATCTCTACCATTGCCTTTTGGCAAAGGGGGTTGGAGGGATGTCTGATAATAAGATTATGGAATGAATCCCTGGCCCTGGGATAGTTGCCGAGACCACTATATATTATCCCGATGTTCATTAGTGCTTCCGGGGCTTTCTGTCTGTTTGGATAACGCATAAGATATGTTTCAAAAGCCTCAAGTGCACGGGCGTAGTCCTTTTGCTGATACAACTTTTCAGCTTTTCTGAAAAGCTGTTCCGAAGGGTCTGCAACATCCTGTGGCTCATAAACAAGCCTGGATTTTGGGCCACATCCTGCAATAAGAACAATCAGGGACAGTAACACAATTATTAAGATTTTTTGAAAGTTTTTCATTTTATTACTTAATTCTCCGGCTTATAATAAGTCTGTATATTCGCATTTTTTCAAACAAACTAAGGCTGTTAGCCAATCCTAAATAAATTTAAACAAAAAAAGCAGTGTTAATAACTTTTCGGGTTAAAATTATAACACTAATGGCATATTTCAAGGCGCAAGTTTAAAAAGATGATAAACACACAACTGTACAAATTTATCACATAATTTTATCACAAAAGTTTATTACACAGTCAGGATGAATATTCAATCTTTTTATCGGTATAAAAGGGAATGCATTAAGAATAATCATATCTGCCTCAAGGGATAGTTGAGCATATTTTAGACATATTTTCTGAATTTATTGTGGTTTGTAACAAATCATAGTCAAATTGAATTTATTTTCAAATGTTTATAGTGACCATGGAACCGCAAAGTTGAGATGAAACAAATAGAGAAAGCTCATCAATTCTTGACCTAAAAATGTCATTTAATAAAGCATAAGGTCTTTTTACCTTAATAAATAAGGCTTCAGCTATAAATCCCTGACTTTGGTTACATTAATAGTAAAGTTCAAGATTGTTGGGTCAGTAAAGGGTTGAAATATTACATTGAAAACGAAATTTTTTTTTGCTTGCTAGTTGATGCGATTCATAGTAACAAATCTTTTTTGTTGATTTAAGATAAGCCGTCGGAAAATTGATGGTATTTTTATTGTATCGTTACGGGGTTTATGGGGAGGGCATCTCATTGATGTTTTCCTGGGGATAAAAGATGTTTGAAAGGTTTTTTTAAATGGAATACAAAATTTCTGAGCGCAACACAGTGTCACCGGTTGATCTTGATTCCGCAGCAGAGCTGATACTTTCTACACAAAAAGAAAATGGCGAGATACCCTGGTTTGCGGGGGGTAAAACTGATCCCTGGGATCATGTGGAATCTGCTATGGGCCTTGCCATATGCGGTCATCTTGGAGCTGCTGAAAAGGCCTATGAGTGGCTCGTTGAAAATCGTCTTAAAAACGGTGTGTGGTATGCTTCATACAAGGATGGAAAGCCCTTTGACATGACCCTCGACACTAACATGATATCCTATGTTGCTGTAGGTGTTTTTCAATATTTTTTGATTTCCAATGATTTGGATTTTTTGAAAAAAATGTGGGAGCCAGTGGAAGATGCAATAAATTTTTCTATTAACATGCAGGCTCCTGGTGGTGAAATACACTGGGCCATAAGTCCCGAGGGTATTTCAGATTCAAAGGCCCTTGTGACTGGCTCCAGTTCAGTTTACATGAGTCTTAAGTGCGCCCTTGCAATAGCAAAGCTCCTGGGCAAAAAAATGCCAAAATGGGAAAGTGCAATAGTTAAACTGGGGTATGCTCTTGCGAACTGTCCGTATCTTTTTGATAAAACAAAATCCAGATATTCCATGGATTGGTTCTACCCTATACTTTCCGGTGCGGTTACTGGTGAAAAAGCCAGGGCCAGGCTGGAAAAAGACTGGGATAAATTTATAAAAAATGACATGGGTGTGCGGTGCGTATCTGACGAGCCCTGGGTTACGCTTGCGGAGACCTCTGAGCTGGTGCTGGCGATCAACAGTATGGGTGACAGAGAGCTTGCCCGGACGATTCACAACTGGCTGCTTGATAAAGTTTTTGACGATGGGTCTTACTGGTGCGGATTTACATTCCCTGACCTCGTTCTATGGCCGGAGGAAAAATACACCTGGACAAACGGTGTTATGATTATGGCGGCAGATGCTCTTTACAGCCTGACACCGGCTTCAATCCTTTTCAGCCATGATTTTTGGGCACAGTCATCACTTTCGCCAATGCCTGAAATAAATATGCGGGCAGAGGATATTCTCATCAACAGCCTGGCTCCTGAAGACCAAAAAATTCCTAGCGAATATAATTAGTTTTGTTTTTTTTAAGGCTTGATAAATGAGACGAGATCACAGACCATATTTGCTAAAAAAATTAGACCTGAAATTTCAGAATTTTTTCGCAGGACACTTCCTAAGACCACAGTTTGAGGCTTTAGGGGATGGTTTCACTATTATCAAACCCTGGCATGTTATTGTCTTTGGCAATGCAGTGCGTGTTGGAAATTATGTCAACATAATAGCTTCCAATGAAAAAAAGGTTCGGTTGTCTGTGTGGCCAAAAAAAGTTGGGGAGGGGAGGCTCGTTATTGGCGATTACTGCCTTGTCTGTCCAGGGGCGAGGATTAGTGCAGCCCTGGAAATTGTGATAGAAGATAACTGCATGATTGCAAGTGATGCATACATCACAGACTCTGACTGGCATGACATTTACAATCGTATAACCAGCGGTAAAACATCTCCGGTATTGATAAAGGAGAACGCCTGGATTGGTGACAGCGCAATCGTATGTAAGGGTGTGACCATAGGCGAGAACAGCATCGTCGGGGCTGGAAGCGTTGTGACCGATGATGTTCCCCCAAATACAATAGTTGCAGGAAATCCAGCTAAAGTAGTAAAGATTCTGAACGAAAATGAAAAAATAACCAAAAGAAGCCACTGGTATTCGGACCCTGCAAATTTGAGCGAGGAGATAGATCGCCTCGACCGCAGCAACCTCAGCGGAAACACCATCCTTCACTGGTTGAGGGCCGTTACCTTCCCCAAACAAGGGGACTGACCGGGCCGTACGTAAAATAAAAATTTATTTTATCATAACTGTTATGT
>JAOZSB010000104.1 GCA_029939895.1 Desulfobacterales bacterium | reverse complement strand
AATCTGTCCCTGTGGCAAAACCAGTCACCCAAAACCATAAAAAAATATAAAATGTACTGGAACACCGCTGTTCATGAACGGAAATTAGCTGCCGACAGGTTGAGAAATCCTGAACAGGATTAAAATGACAAAAGAAGTTTAAGCCTTTGCCTGCACTTTTTTGTATTACAACTTTTTTTTAAAATGATTTATGATTTCAGCCCATTGACTCTATGAAATCATAAATCATAAATCCCTGCCAAGATGATTTACCTGTAAAATAAACAAAAATCATCTTTTGAAACCCATCCATGCTTTTTCTGCTTGATAATTATTTGACCATCACATATATTTTATTATATTGTTATGACAAAGATATTTCCCAGATTAGTATTCTATTGTATTGTTTTACAATCAATGTGATTTATCATGAAATACAATACGTTGGTTTTTCCCTTTCAGGTGTTTTGAATGTGGAATATAATTTGATTTTTTAATCCCTTTTTTTTCGGGTTTGATGTTCCGGGGTGGCTATGCTCACTGGGTTTGAAAAAATTGTTGAAGAAAAGATTTTAGCATCCATCCGAAAGGGTGAGTTTGATAACCTGAAGGGTTCGGGCAAGCCCTTGAAAGAATCTGCTGAAGACCGGGTTCCGGAGGATTTGCGGATGGCGTACAGGATTCTGAAAAACGCTGATTTTATTCCGCCTGAAATTGAGCTTAAAAAAGAGATACAGCAAACTGAGGATATCCTGGCTGGTATTGCTGATGTGGGTTCAAAGTACAAGTTGCTTAAGAAGCTGAATTTTTTGATCCTGAAACTCAATTCCATGCGTACCGGCAGTGCGTCCCTGGACGTGCCGCAGCATTATGAACCAAAGGTTCTGGATAAGCTGGAAAACCGTGATAAAGATAAATCATAGATTCAGCCTAAAAAAAATTCGAAACAAATAAAAATAAAACTAATAAAAGTATTTGGCAGATCAATATGGCCTCTAAAAAAAATAAAGCTGATATAAGTATAGTAAAAACCGTTTTTTTGACTTACCTGATTCTGCTGCTTCATGTTCTGTTGATAGCAGCGGTCGGTGCCCTTGTGATTTTCTTCAAGGGGATATCTGAGTACATCGAGTGGATACTCGGAACAGGAGCACTTATTGTTTTTGCTTCTGCCTATTATATCTACTATCGCATGAAAAAACAGAGTCGTTCACTGGCAGAGACTTTGTCTTCTCCTTCATTTGCGGGCAGGAACGTGGAAATCTCACTCATGGGTGGTTTTGCGTCCCTGAAGATTGGCAGCGAACAGGGAATGCCGCTCATTGAGCAGGCAGTATTACCCGAAGCAAAACAGCTTGAAGACCCGACAATCCAGAGGATAAAGGAGCTTGGCGAGCTGGCCAGGCTTTATGAAAACAACCTCCTCACACTTGACGAGTATAACAAGGCGAAAAGCGAGTTAATGAACAATTTGTAATGATGCTAATTTAAAAGTATATTGAGTAGCATGTTTGTATGAAAGTAAAGACTAAGATGTTACAATTCTTTCATATTTTGTTGTGTGCAAAAAATATACTCATAAATAGTCTACCCGTAGCAGTTTTGCATGATGCAAAATAATAATCTAAACTTAAAAAGAAGTAAAAAATCATATGAATAAATTAAATCTGGCCCTCATATCCGGGGGCATGTCATCGGAGCGGGAAGTATCCATAAAGGGCGCAGATCAGGTGTATGAAGCCCTTGACAAGGAAAAGTACCGGGTTTTCAGGTTTGATCCCAGGCACGACCTCCCCAGGCTTGCGGCTGACTACACAAGCATTGACGCAGCCCTTATAATACTTCACGGGCCTTATGGTGAAGATGGAACCATGCAGGGAATGCTTGACCTTCTTGGAATACCGTACCAGGGCACAGGTGTCCTGGGCAGTGCAGTGGCCATGAACAAGATCGCCACAAAAAAGCTGTACGAAAAATCTGGCATTCCAGGCCCGGCGTACCTGATTCTTGACAGGGACAAAGACAGCACCATCGGTTTTGACGAGCTGAAAAGCCGTATCGGGCTGCCCTTTGTAGTAAAACCTGTCAGCGCAGGATCGAGCATAGGCCTTTCCCTGGTAAAAGAGGAGTCTGCATTGCAACAGGCCCTTGATCTTGCCTTTGAGCAGGACCGGGAAGTTATGGTGGAGGAGTATATCAAGGGCGTGGAGATTACCGTTGGTGTCCTTGGCAATGATGATCTGGAAGCATTGCCGGTGATTGAGATTGTGCCGACTGGTTCCAGCGAATTCTTTGATTACGATGCAAAGTATACCCCCGGCACTACCGAAGAAATTTGTCCGGCAAGAATTGATGATGCAATAAAAGAAAAGACATGGATAATCGCAAAAAACGCACACAAAGCACTTTTTTGCAGGGGCTACAGCCGCACAGATATGATTATCCGGGATGGAGATATTTATGTTCTTGAAACCAATACCATCCCCGGAATGACAGAAACAAGCCTGCTTCCCCTGGCTGCGAAGACTGCTGGAATTTCTTTCAGCGCGCTCCTTGATCGCCTGATAGAGCTGAGTCTCCAGGACAAAAATAAAGGATAGGCAGCAGTTATTTACTGGTCAGTGATGCACCAAACAACGGGCCAGGAGATGAAAATGAAAAAAATTATTGGAGAAAATATATTTAGCGGAAAAAATTTGAATAACCCTCTTCCATGCCCCATGAAGTAAAGCCTGTGCAGGAAGAACCAACAGGAAAAGGAAAAAAACAATGCCGAACCTGACTGAGAATGTATCAACTGCTGATGCGATTTGGTTTCACATGGAAAGCCCCACAAACTTAATGATGGTTGCCGGGGTCATGTTTTTTGACGAGCCCCTTGATGTGGAAAGGCTCAAGGAAGTTCTGACTGTTCGGCTGCTCAAATTTAACCGCTTCAGGCAGCGTGTTACCGAAGGGGGATCAAACCTGAGCAATATGAAATGGGAGATGGACCCTGATTTTGACATCAACTCCCATATCCACCGCATTGCCCTTCCCCAGCCAGGCGACAAGGGTGAATTGATAAAAATAATTAACGACCTTGTAAGTTCTCCCATAGACAACACCAAGCCGCTTTGGCAGGTGCATGTGGTTGAAAATTATAATGGCAATGGCTGCGCTGTTATCTCGCGTATCCACCACGCAATTGCAGATGGAATCGCCCTGGTTTATATTCTGCTTAATACGCTGGACTCACATCCTGATGCGCCAGTGCCCACAGAAGAAGTTGAAAAAAGCCGTGATTACAAATGGAACCCGATAAAAAGGATCATCAAGCAGACAACCGGAGCTGTTTCCACCACCAAAAAAGTTGCAGACAAGGTTGTAAGCAAGGGACTTGATATAGTAAAAGAGCCGACAAAGGCACTTGAATATGCAAAACTGGCTGAGGATCTGGCTACAAATTTTGCAAAAATGATTACAAAAGGTTCAGACAGCCCTACGGTTTTAAAGGGCAAACTTGGTGTAGCAAAGTGCGTTGCATGGTCTGACCCAATTCCCCTGGATGAAGTAAAAACAGTAAGCAAAGCATTTGGCGGTACTGTAAATGATCTTCTTGTTACTGCATATACAGGCGCAATGCGTCGCTACCTCGAGGGCCGTGGCGAGCCGGTTGATGATATTGAAATTCGGATGAGCGTTCCCCTTACCCTCCGGCCCCTTGAAAAAGCAACCAACCTGGGCAATAATTTCGGAACCGTAACACTTGCGCTGCCCATAAATTATTCTGATCCCCATGACAGGTTCAAGAAGCTGAAGGAGCGCATGGATGCAATCAAGCGTTCTCCAGAAGCATTTATCTCTTTTTCTTCAATGACGGTTATAGGAATGGCGCCTGCTGACATTGCAGGCAAAACCATCGAGACCTTCAACAAGTGCTGCACCGCAGTTATGAGCAACGTACCAGGCCCGCGTGAGCCATTGTACCTTGCCGGAAAAAAGATGACCGATGTTATGGTATGGGGCCCTGCTGGTGGCAGGCTTGGATCTGGCAACACGATCCTGAGTTACAACAACCATGTTTCAATTGGTGTGTACGGTGATGCCGGGCTGCTTCCTGACCCTGAAAAACTTGCAGATGATTTTGTAGTAGAATTTAATTTTCTTAAAAAAATGATAGAAGATGAAGCAGGATAGTAATAAAGCTGGAAGTAATAATTATTGCAAAATATTAATTTAAAGAGGAAAAAAAATGCCGGAAAATACAGAAAGCGTTACCACTGCTGATGCAATTTGGTTTCATATGGATCACCCCACAAATATAATGATGGTTGCCGCAGTTCTTTTTTTTGATGAACCACTTAATATAGACAAGCTCAAGGAAACGCTCTCTGTGAGGCTGCTAAAGTTTAAACGCTTTAAACAGCGGGTTACCAGCAAGGGCGCAAACCTGACCAACCTGACATGGGAGCCTGATCCGTATTTTGACATCAACTCCCATATCCACAGGATTGCACTTCCAGATCCGGGCGACAAGGCTGCTTTGATAGATATTGTTAACGACCTGGTAAGCTCTCCCCTGGACAGCACAAAGCCGCTGTGGCAGATTCATGTGGTTGAAAAATATAATGGAGACGGGTGTGCAGTAATTGTACGCATCCATCACGGTATTGCCGACGGCATAGCCCTGGTTTATGTTTTGTTAAATATTTTAGACAGCGAGGCTGATGCTCCTATAGCAACTCCAGAGCTGGAGAATAAGCGTGAGTATACATGGAACCCCATAAAGACACTTATAAAGCAGACCACGGACGCTGTATCCACCACTAAAAAGCTGGCTGGAAAGGTTGTAAACAAGGGCATTGACATGGTCACACAACCAGCAAAGGCACTTGATCTGGCAAAGCTGGCAGAAGACTATGCCACAAATCTTGGGCGGATGCTGACAATGGGCCCGGACAGCCAGACCGTTATAAAAGGCGAGCTGGGCGTTGCCAAGCGTGTTGCATGGTCAGAATCGATTCCCCTGTCTGATGTGAAGATGGTGGGCAAGGTATTTGGCGGCACTGTAAATGATATTCTGGTGGCTGCGTACACTGGAGCAATGCGTCGTTATCTCGAGGGCCGTGGCGAGCCGGTTGATGATATTGAAATTCGGATGAGCGTTCCCCTTACCCTGCGTCCCCTTGAAAAAGCTGTGAACCTTGGCAATAGCTTTGGATGCGTGACACTTACGCTGCCTATCAATTATGCTGATCCACATGACAGGCTGAAAAAGCTCAAAGAACGCATGGACCTGCTCAAACGCTCGCCTGAAGCATTGATTTCATTTTCTTCAATGACAGTAGTAGGAATGGCTCCGGGTGATGTTGCAAGCAAGGTTATTGAGAATTTCAACAAGTGCTGCACTGCAACCATGAGCAACGTACCAGGGCCACGAGAACCCATGTACCTTGCAGGAGTAAAGATGACAGACGTTATGGTCTGGGGTCCTCCTGGCGGCAGACTGGGTTCCGGCAACACAATTGTAAGCTATAACAACCAGGTTACAATGGGCGTTTTTGGTGATGCAGAACTGCTTCCAGACCCGGAAGTACTTGCAGATGATTTTGTAAATGAATTTAATTATCTTAAAGAATTAGCAGAAGAAAAGTAATTCAGCAGTCATTTTAAAAACTGGCAAACCACCATTGATTGCTGGTTTGCTAATTGACTCGATGCCATTTTTTTAAAAAAGTATGATATGAAAGTATGATATGTCGGCATCCATTTAGCCCTGCAAGGGCGACATATAAATCTAATGACCCGATCGTTGTAAAAAAAAGCACCTGGCCTTTGCGGATAACCGCAAAAAAATAAATCAACAGGCCTGATGAATATTATTGTTTGATTTTGTTTTAAATTTGGTTTAGCTTTCTTGTTTGAAATACAGTCCCCTTTCAGGGATATTTTTTTTAACACTAAACTTTACAATTAAAAGGTTTTCAGCCTTTTATTGCGGGTGATATATATGCAGTTTATTGATTTGGCAACGCAGCAGGCAAGGGTTCGGGACAAGATAGATGCAAGAATTAAAAACGTTCTCGATCATGGGCAATACATACTTGGGCCGGAGTTAATCGAGTTTGAGAAAAATCTTGCACAATACACTGGCACATCCTTTGCCACAACCTGCGCTTCTGGAACAGATGCAATACTAATGGCGCTGATGGCCTGCGGCATAGGCCCTGGCGATGCTGTAATAACAACGCCCTTTACATTTGTAGCAACCGCAGAAGTAATTAGCCTTGCAGGAGCAGTCCCGGTTTTTGTTGATGTGGACATTGAAACCATGAACATTGACCCGGAAAGCCTGGAAAAAACAATAGAGGCCTTTAAGAGCGGCGACAGCAGTAACTGCGCCCTTCCACAGGGTTATCAGGACCTGACGCTGAAAGCAGTGCTGCCGGTGGATCTGTTTGGGTTGCCGGCTGACTACGATGCAATTACTTCCATTGCAGATAAACACGACCTCCTTGTTATTGAAGATGCGGCCCAGTCCTTTGGCGGGGAATACAAGGGTAAAAAAGCCTGTGGATTCGGCGTTATCGGCTGTACATCATTTTTTCCGGCAAAGCCCCTTGGATGCTACGGTGACGGCGGTGCTATCTTTACCAACGATGAAAAAATTCTTGAAACATTAGAATCCATTCGGGTACACGGGCAGGGTTTAGTAAACAAATATGAAAACGTGCGCATTGGCCTTAACAGCCGATTCGACACCCTCCAGGCGGCAATCATGCTGCCAAAACTTGAAATCTTCCCGGAAGAATTTGAAATGCGCCAGAACGCTGCAAACAAATATGAAGAACTTTTAAAGGACTCTGTCACACTACAGAAAATCCCCGCAGACTGCCGATCTGCATGGGCGCAATACTCCTTTGTCCTGAAAACCACAGCACAGCGCACAAAAACCCAGGCCGCACTCAAGGATAAAAACATCCCCTCGGCAGTCTACTACCAGATCCCGCTACACCTGCAAAAGGCCTACAGCTTCCTCGACTACAAACAGGGCGACTTCCCGGCATCGGAAGAACTCTCCCAAAAAATTATGAGCATCCCAATGCACCCCTACATCAAACCCGAAGACCAGGAGCTGGTCGCAGAAACGATTAAGGAGTCCCTGGAATAACGCACAATTATTTTATGCGCATGTAGAACAAATTCCACAAAATTTTTTTGCAGGGAGATTGGCAGAAAAAAACTCAGCAATTGATAACAACAATGACGACATTGCTGGGCTTCGCCGGTCAACAAAAGTACAGGCACTGCCATATTAACAGGCACAAAATAGATTCTTCATTCCTGGTATTATCAGCCCAGCCTACGAACTGTTACAGCCATTTTTTTGACTCTTCAAACCACAATCCCTGTTCATCATTTTGAGGCGGAGCCTCAACAGGAGCGTTCCCAGGCAGAGCCTGGGAACGAGAATTTATGAGCTATTTTGTAAAGGGCTTTGGCACTATCGGCAACCCGCACCATTGGGCGATTTTATTATAATGACTTGCAAGCTTTCGGGCGGTCTCCACGCCGTCTTTTACACCATTTATTGTTCTTCCAACCCCCTCTTCTGCTGATTCAAGTTTTTTAAGAAAGGATTTAAACGTTCCCATTATTGATGATTTTTCTACTTCTTCGGGTGGCTTGCCTTCAATCTTCTTTAGACCGTTTTGAATATTCTCAATTTCTTTGAAATCTTCGGAATCCCCTGACAGCCTATCCAAAAGCTCTTTGAATTCATCCTGAATACCTGAAAATTCCTGAGAGATTTGAATATTATTTGAAACTTTTGCCTCAAAATCGTTTTGAATAATCGGGTTTACAGTAACGTCAATATCCGGCTTTACTTCTATTATTGGTGCAGGTTTATCCAGGGCGAGTTTAAGCATTTCTTTAAAATCTTTAATATCTTCATTTTGATATTCAAGCTGATCTTGATACCTTTCAACTTTATTTTTTGCTGTCCTTAATTCATCCTTTAGTTCAAGAACCAATAACTTGTCTTCTGTAAATTCTTCTATTGGCATTTCACCTCTTACAACAAGGCCGTATTTATCAAGGGCCTCTTCGATAACTTCTGGGTCGCCGTCCTTGGTTTCAATGGTCATTTTGACTTTCAGGCCTTCCTGGTCAATCCGGACATTGGCTTTCTGGTCTGGGTGCTGCTTCCTTAAAACCGTGCAAAATAATTCAGGATGGAAACACCCGCCTGAAAATACTCCTCTGGAAACTTTATGCTGCGTGTAATCTGGCTTGTATTTCCTTCCAAAGAATCCATATATAAAAATTTCACAAGCCTAAAATCTTTTGTCTCATTATAAAAATCTTGACGGGGTAGATTGTTACCTTTTAAATCTAAAACTGCCAAGCTCTCCATATTCAATATTTCATCTGGAATTGAGGTTATGTTGTTGTTCTCAAGATCAAGCTTTTTAAGGTTCGCCAGGTTTCCGATCTCTGCGGGGAGGGTCGAGAATTTGTTGCTGCTGAGATAAAGCCTTTCCAAATTCGCCAGGTTTACGATCTCTGCGGGGAGGGTGGTTAATTGATTGCTGCTGAGAACAAGCTCTTTCAGGTTCGCCAGGTTTCCGATCTCTGCGGGGAGGGTCGAGAATTTGTTGCTGCTGAGATAAAGCCTTTCCAAATTCGCCAGGTTTCCGATCTCTGCGGGGAGGGTCGAGAATTTGTTGCTGCTGAGAATAAGCTCTTTCAGGTTCGCCAGGTTTCCGATCTCTGCGGGGAGGGTTGTTAATTGATTATTTTGAATATCCAGAAATATTAAATTCGTAAGCAAGGTGATTTCTGCCGGAAAAATTGAAAAATTATTGCCATCAATGTCCAGCTTTTCCAGTTTCGTCAGATTTTCGATTTCTGCGGGGAGTGTCGCTAATTGATTCCCTAAGAGTATAAGCTGTTTAAGGTTTGTCAAATTACAAATTTCTGCGGGGAATGTCGCTAATTGATTCCCTATGAGGCTAAGCTGTTTAAGGTTTGTCAAATTACAAATTTCTGCGGGGAGTTCGGTTATTCTATGTCTGTCCAAGTTAAGCGCAGTTGCATTTTCAACTCTTGCTTTTTCAATTTTTTTTAGAAGTTCATCCCTGTCCATACAACCTCCGGGTTTTTGCTTGGTGTGGCTTTGTTATCTATAATGCTAAACGCAATTCCTGTTATTAAGTTACAGCACAAATGAATAAATAATAACATAAAACAATTGCATAATAGAGGTCAAGTAAAATGACCGATATTATTATTTGATTATGATTATCCGGGGTTATTCGTTTCGATATGAGGGTTTGTTATTCTGGCGAAGGTTCGCCATCATCCTGGCTGAAAACAATTCCTGCAATTGCTGAGTTCGCGCAGGTTGCGGCTTTCAGGGCTGTTTTGCTGGTAAATCTGGTGTTTTTGAAATGGGCCTTTGTAAAGTCTGTATTTTGGATGTTCGCGCCTGTCAGGTCTGCGTCTTCAAGGTTTGTGCGGCTTAAATCTGCATTTGAAAGATCTGCGCCTGTCATGTTGACTCCATGCAAATCTGCGCCTTTCAGGGCTGAACCCTGGAAATTTGCATTACTCAGGTTTGAGCCGGAAAAATCAGCACTTTCAAATTTAATTCCACTGAAATCTGCCTGTGCAAGGTTGGTTTTCCTTATCATCAGCCGTTCCAGCCATGTGAGGTTTCCGATCTCTTTTGGCAGTGCAGTAATTGGATTACTGCTCAGGGACAGCATTTGCAGGTTTGTCAGGTTACCGATTTCACCGGGGAGTGTTGTCAGGCCGTTGTTTGCAAGGTTGAGTTCTTCCAGGTTGGTCAGCCTGTCTGGTGCTGCGATTTCACCAGGAAAATTGAGCAGCTTATTACTGCTCAGGTAGAGCGATTCCAGGCTGGTCATGTTGCGGATTTCCTTTGGCAGTGTTGTCAGCCGATTGTTATCAAGGTTCAGGACGGTCAGGTTTGTTAAATTACCGATCTCCAGGGGCAGTGTTGAGAGCAGATTGCCGTCAAGATGCAGGGTTTCCAGGTTTGCCAGGTTGCCGATCTCCAAGGGAAGTTCGGTTAATCGGTTTTTATAGATGGAGATATGCTCAAGGCTCGCCATGTTGCCGATCTCCGGCGGGAGGCTCAGCAGTTGATTATTGGCAATGTTAAGTTCCTTCAACTCAGTCAAGGTACCGATTTCTGCTGGCAGCAAGTCAATGTCCTGCTCGGCAATATTAAGTATCGGCTGACCACAGGCCCTTGCTATCTCAATTAATTTCACAAGTTTTTTTTGGTTCATGGGCATTTCCTGAATGTTATCTGTTGCAGGCTCATCAGCCTTTTATGGTTTTCAAAGCCTGGTTGTGTCAAAATTTTGCAGTATTGATAATTGATTATAATCTGTATGATAATAAAACAAACCCCAAAAGGTCAAGCAAAACAGAACCTGACCCACAGGCGTTTTATAACATTTGTTTTTATGCAGCCAACCTGAACAGCATTACAATGCATCCTTTTTACTTGACCACGCAACTGCTAAAAGGTAGTATTTATTTATCTTTTGCAAAACACGCCCTATTGTTATTTTTTGTTCTTCAGTTAATTCTAATTGCAGGGAGGAAAAATGAGCGCAGACAAATGCCCGAAATGCAGTGCTTCCATAGGCCCGTCATCCCTTGATTGCCCAATGTGCGGTATTATCTTTTCTAAATACAAGATAGCTCAGCAAAAAAAACAGGCCTCAGAAATGCCAACGGGACAAAGCCATGAAATAGATTATAAAATCATCGGCGATGATATGCAGGTTGTTGAGATCGAGCTTGACCCCGGCGAAACCGTGATTGCAGAAGCTGGTGCCATGAACTACATGGAGGATGATATAACTTTTTCCGCAAAAATGGGCGACGGGTCCAAGCCAGATGAAGGCTTTATGGGAAAATTCCTTAGCGCAGGAAAACGAACACTTACTGGAGAATCACTCTTCCTTACCCATTTTACCAACATGGGCGGCAAAAGAAGATGCGTTGCCTTTGCTGCTCCATACCCTGGTAAAATCTTCCCCATTGATCTTTCAAAAATCATGGGCGGCCTGATTTGCCAGAAGGATGCTTTTCTTTGTGCTGCATATGGAACAGAAATCGGCATTGATTATACAAAGGCTCTGGGCCCAGGTTTTTTCGGTGGTGAAGGCTTTATTCTACAACGTCTCACGGGCAACGGCATGGCATTTGTTCAAGCAGGCGGAACACTGATAAAGAAAAAACTGACAGACGAAACCCTCCGTGTTGATACTGGATGCATTGTCGGTTTTACTTCCGGCATTCAATACGATATTGAGCGGGTCGGCGACCTGAAGTCAATGTTTTTTGGTGGCGAGGGAATGTTTCTGGCCACATTAAGTGGCAAGGGAACCGTACTTCTTCAGAGCCTGCCCTTTTCCCGGCTTGCCGACAGGATACTACAAAATTCATCCACAGACGAAGTAAGCAGCACGGGCGGCGGCATTGCAGGCGGTGCTCTCATGGGTGCTTTAGGCGGCTTGATAGACGGAGATTAACGCAACTAATTGCACAAAAATTTCAAAAAAAAGATTACTTATGAATATAGAAGAAATTTATAAAAAATTTGATAAAATCGGTTGCCTCACCTTTGCCACAATAGACAACGGCTTTCCACAGACACGCATTGCACACCTGTTTGCCTGTGATCATGAGGGATTATATTTTCGAACCACCATCACCAAAGCCTTTTATGAGCAACTGAAAACAACACAGATGTTATCCATCTGCGGAATCTTCCCCGCAACCTCTGCCAGCCACGATGAAGAAGGAATGCCATACTTTCCGCCAGGCTATACCATTCGCGCCACCGGAGATATTAAAGAAATCCCCCTGAAGACCATCAAAGAAAAAGCAGTAGTAAATGAAGATTTTATGGTTTGCGTAAAAGACATTGAAAAATATCCTGCAACAGTCGCCTTTTGCCTGCACAGTGCCTGGGGCGAAGTGTTTGATTTTGATTTTGAAATGGAGCACAGGTCCCACAAACTACTGCGCACCGGGTTCTGCTTTGGCGGAAAACAGATACCCTTGAGGGTTCTTCGCATTACAGATGAATGCATTGCCTGTGGCGAATGCCAGGAAGGATGCTCATTCAAGGCAATTGATCAGGTTGACGAACAGTTTGTTATTGATACTGAAAAATGTGATGTATGCGGTGACTGCTACACGGTCTGCCCAAGCAACGCCATAGAAATAATTATCAACCCCCCGGAAGACCAGCCCCCTGGTTAGCTTACAAGGGAAGTAAAACAATAGAAGTAAAACAAAATGCAGTAGAGAGTACTACATCACCGCATTTGTTGACTCATAAATAAACGCGCCAAACTCATATATCAATGCACCCAGAATCCCCCCAAGCAACGGCCCTGCTATGGGAACCCAGGCGTACCGCCAGTCTGACGAGCCTTTGCCTTTTATGGGCAGGATTGCGTGGGCGATTCTTGGGCCAAGGTCCCTTGCAGGATTTATCGCATACCCTGTCGGGCCGCCCAAGCTCAAGCCTATGGCGCACACCAGGCATCCAACAACCAGTGCACCAAATATTCCAATCTCGCCAATTGCCTCGGCTCCGGCACCAAGATTAAATACTACCGTTGTGTTGTGGGGGTCTCCAATGCCTAAAATCCCGCCCACCAGCATTGCTGTACCAAGAATTTCACTTGTCATGTTCCACTTGTAATCCCGGATTTCAGGAGATGTAGCAAAGGTGCTGAGTATTGCACCTGGGTCTGTTGTTGCATCATAATGATTTTTATAGTTCAGAT